>JAZQVW010000068.1:0-6709 GCA_045632025.1 Candidatus Avispirillum sp.
TGGATATGCTCTACACAAAGAACTACAACGGCGTAGTTTCCATTGAGCCTCATTCTGACTACTGGAAGGACGAAAGATGCCAGTGGGGTATCGACTATACAATCAAGTATATCCGTCCCATGATCATGCCCGACGGCTACAGCGCGCCTATTCCTTACATGCCCTAAGATTTTTATTGCGAGGGGACTTTTTATAAAGCCCCCTCGCGCTCCCGAAAACGCAAAGGGGATAAATTAGACTCACCTGATTTGGCTAATCAGGTGTTTTTTTATTTGATAGCGGTAGGGGACGGCGCCCTCGACGTCCCGAAATGTGAGGATTTTATTGACATGATTAAAGTTTGTGGGTATGATTGTTATATAAACAAAGAAAAGCGGATGAAAAATGAGATACGAAAAGATATTAAAGGCAAAATTTATTTCCCGTCCAAACAGGTTTATTGCACATTGTGAGCTTGACTGCGAAGAGGTCGTGTGCCACGTTAAGAACACGGGCAGATGCAAGGAATTGCTTATTCCCGGGGCAACGGTCATACTTGCTGACGAGAGGGAAAATAAGGCGAGAAAAACTCCCTTTGACCTTATATCGGTATACAAGGGTGAGAGGCTTATAAATATGGATTCTCAGGCTCCAAACAAGGTAGCAGAGGAGCTGATGGCGCGTCTTTACCCTGAAGCGAAAATACGCCGCGAGGTGACCTACGGCAAGTCCCGTATAGACCTTTATATTGAAAACGGAGACGAAAAGATATTCGTTGAGGTAAAGGGTGTAACACTTGAAATTGACGGTGTTGCAAAATTCCCCGATGCGCCTACGGAGAGGGGAATAAAGCATCTTTTGGAGCTTGAAAGAGCGGTTTCTGAGGGCTACAAGGCAATTGCGCTTTTCGTCATTCAAATGAAGGGGATAACTTATTTCACGCCCAACCGAGAGACCCATCCTCAGTTTGCTGAAGCGCTTTCAGAGGCGCGCAAAAACGGAGTTGAGGTGCTGGCATATGATTGCCTTGTGCAGGAGGGTGTCGTTGTTGCAGACGAAATGGTTGAGGTAAGATTGCAGTCGGAAGGTTTTTGTTAAAATTCAACAAAGTTGAAAAAAATGTGAAAAAAGGACTTGACAAGTACGCGAGTTTTCCACAAGCTGTGGAAAACTATGTTGAAAACTAAAAAATCCTTTAAAATCAAGGGTTTAGGAAAAACCTACCAAAATGGTGGACTGTGGAAAACTTTTTAACGAAAAATAATGTTAAAAAGTGGAAAATAGCAATATGTAGAATTTAGAATATACAGCAAAAAAACGCTTGACAAAACAAGCGTTTTTTTGCAGGAAAAAGGGCCTTCCCCGGCGTGGTCAAAAGGTCCTTTTTTCGTTAAGCAGCGGTAAGGCCGCTTGATTTGAGTATATGCCGGAGTTTGTGAAAAAATTCAGTCGAAATTGCAACATTGTGTAAAATACCCAAATTCAAAAATAATTTTGGCTAATTTCACACATAATTCACAAATAAATAGTATGATGGTAGTATAGAAAGGAGTGATAAAGAAGGTGAGCGAAAAGCTTATCAACCGCATTGTTTTAAGCCGTCTTGAAAAGGCTGAGAGCGAGGGCAACGTTGAGATGCTCAGAGAGCATTTGAAAAGCAATTACGACGTTGAGGTGCATCGCGCGGTGTACGAGGCGTTTATGAGAATGGGTATAATAAATACGGAAAATAATAAGGTTTTGGAATAAATATATAAAAAACGGACGATTCCCATAGAATCGTCCGTTTTTCTTTTATTTTAAGATTTCAACAAGGTCATCAACAGTTTCGCAGATAATATCAGCGCCTGCCTCCTGAAGCTCTTCTCTTGAGCCGTAGCCCCAGAGAACGCCGATGGAGCGCATATTTGATTTCTTTGCGCCGTTTATATCGTGGAGCCTGTCGCCTATCATAACGCAATTTTCGCGGTCTGTGATGCCGAGCGCTTTCAGCGCATATTCGATAACCTCGGTCTTTGCGATGCGTTGACCGTTTAATTCGCTTCCTGCCATATAGTCGAAATATTTTGCAATATCAAAATGCTCGGCTATCTGACGGGCGTATATCTCGGGCTTGGAGGTGGCCATAATAACGGTCTTGCCGCTGTCCTTAAGCATCTTAAGCAGACGGGGTATCCCGTCGTAAAGCTCGTTTTCAAAGAGTCCCTTCACGCCGAAATGCTCGCGGTAGTATTCAACAGCCTTTTTAGCTTCGGGCTCGGTAAATCCGAAATATTTCATAAAGGATTCAACCAAGGGAGGTCCGATAAAGGAGCGAAGCTCTTTTTTGTCGTCAACCTTGATATTATAACGGCTAAGAGCGTGAACAACGGAGTTTGTGATGCCCTCAAAGGGATCGGTCAGCGTTCCGTCAAGGTCAAAAAGTATATGCTTATACATATTATTTACCTGAAATAGTGATTCCGTCGAACGCTGCGTAAGGAACAACGGAAATACCGTCGGCAACAGTTTCGCTTGAGATGTCAACAAGGCTGTTGAGCATTGTCGCAAGGTTGCCGCTGATCATTGTTTCGCTTGCCGCGCCCTTGATCTCGCCGTTTTCAATAAGGAAGCTGTTCTTTGCAACGCCGGAGAAGTCGCCGTTGATTCCGGGAGCGCCGCCGGAGAATCTGCCAACGAGAATACCGCGATCGATATTCTTGATGATTTCCTTCACGGACTTTTCGCCTGCCTTGATGATCAGATTGCCGGATGTGTTCTTAGCGCGGGGAACGCCGGTCTTTCTGGAGATATAATAGCTTGTAATAAAGCTTTCAAGCTTGCCATCGCGGATAAAGTCGAAGTCCTCGGAAATGAAGCCCTCGCCTGTGTAGCTCTCTCCGCAGCATATCTTGTCGGAGTGGGGGCAGAAGGAGATAGTGAGTCTGGGGTCTGCAACCATTTCACCAAGCTTATCCTTCCAGATAGAGGTACCATCAAGAAGAGTTGTGTCGGATGCGAAGTTTTCTGTGATAGAATCAATAAACTCTGTGAAGCATCCGGGAGAGAGGAGCATCGTTCCTGTATACTTGCCCTCGCAGGGGATAGTCTTGATCTGCTTTTCCGTATCAGCCAAGTCCTGAGCGATGGAGCCAAGCTCAATGAAGGGACGGTCAAGATTGTCTGTAATAACGCCGCTTGAGAAGAAGGAGGAGGAAGTTTCGCCCTCATGGCCTGAGAACATAAGGGAAACGGAATAGTAGCCGCCCTTGGACTGGAAAACAGAGCCGTTTGAGTTTCTGTAAACGGAGTTTGACTTGTTGTGAGTAACGATCATCTGCTCCATAACGATGAGGGGGTAATTATTATTGATCGCTTCAAGAAGTTCTTTTGTGCGGTCAAAGAGCTTGTCCATATCGGGGTTAAGCGCGCCGTGCTCAAAGAGCTTTTCGCCCTCGCTGTCAGCGATGCCCCAGCTTTCGTCAGCTTCAGATGAGTCAGCCGCTGCAAGACAGCTTGCAACAGTTGCCAAAACTGCGTCGTCCTCAAAGCTGTTGGAGCCAACGGAGCCCTTCTTACCATCTTTGATAGCTGTCATAGAGAGGCCGTTGTCAAAGAGAGTACGGAGAAGGCTGAATTCGCCTCCGTCAACGTTAAATTCAAGAGTTTCGCTTGTTCTCGCTGTGCAGTAGGCGATCTCAGCGCCGCCCTGCTGCAGCTCTTTGAGAACGTTTTCTGTTATATTATAAAGCTTTTCTGTATTCATTTTGTTTCTCCTTTTCCCTTTATCTGCCGCCGATAGTGATCTTACACTTAACTGCGGGGCCGCCAAGACCAACGGGCATAGGCTGTTTTTTACCGCAGAAGCCGGAGGAAGCCCATGTCATTGTATCGGAGAGCATATCAACAGTTTTAAGCATTTCAAATGCAATGCCGGAAATTGTTGTGTCAAGAAGAGCGCGGCCAAGCTTACCGTTCTTGATCTCGTAGCCCATGCAGATACCGAACATAAACTCGCCTGTTGTGTCCGCCTGGCCGTTGTTTGTGTCAACGAAGTAATATCCGTCGTCAATTGACGCGATCATATCTTCAAGCTTGGACGTGCCGGGAAGGATAGCTGTGTTTCTCATTCTGATAAGGGGCTCGTCGGAGAAGGAATAAGCTCTTGCATTTCCTGTAGGCTTCATGCCGAAGCGCTCAGCAGTTTCGCGGTTGTTCATATAGCCTGTGAGAATACCGTTTGTGATAAGGGGAGCGTCGATTGCTTCAACGCCCTCGTCGTCAACGTAAACGGGAAGGGGAACGCTCTCGCCGTTGAAGGTGTGAGCGAAGTCGACCATAGAAACGATGGGGCTTGCAACCTCACGTCCGAGATTGTGCGCCGCAACGCTGCCGCCGATAACAAGGTCAGCCTCAACTGTGTGTCCAACAGCCTCGTGAGCGAGCATACCTGCCAGGTCGCCGCTGAGGATACAGGTCTTAACGCCTGCCTCGGGATAAACTCCCTCCTGCTTAGCACGGATCTTTTCGTACATAGTGTCGATCTCGCCGTAGAGCTCGTCGGGAGTTGTGAAAACGTTATCAAAGGTACCAAATCCGCCGAAGGGCTTGAAGAGCTCAACGGGAGTGCCGTCGGAGGTTTCGCCTGTCATAATAACGTAAACGTAGGAGCGAGGAATGGATGTGAATCCGTCAAATCCGTCGGATGTTGCAAGGATCTTTTCCATAGAGTCTGCACGAACTGCAACTCTTCTGCCCTTGAGGTCGGGATACTTTGTTGCGATATAGTTGTCAACCTCCTTGGCATATTCGATATATCTCTTCTGCTCGGGAGTTTCTGTGCTTGTATATCTTTCGATTCTGCCGCCCTCTATTGCGGGGAACATCTTAGCTGCCTTATTAACTCTGCTGTCCATAAAAACGGCGTTGTCTGTTGCGGCCTTAAGCACTGCTCTTGCGGCATCCTCTGTGCATTCAGCCATGGAGGAGAATCCGTAAACTCCGTTTTTGAAAACTCTTGCGGAAACGCCTGCAACCTCGCTTGAGGTGTTTCCTGTGAGGTTTCCTGAAATAATAGTAACTCCGCGGCTCTTATTGATCTGAGTTCTAAGCTCAGTATGAACGCCTGCCGCAAAAAGTGATTTATTAGGTGTGATAATATCCTTGATCAATTTTCAAGTCCTCCTTATGATATTTCTATTATTTTAAGTGATTTATAACCTTAGTGATGTCTCCTGCGCCTGTGATGAGAAGCATATCGCCATTACCTGCCACGCTGTTGAGATAGTCTGCAATATCCTCAAATGCTTCGATATACTTGCAGAGAGCGCCGAGCTCGTTTATAGCGCGGCAAAGGTCCTCGCTTGAGATGTTGTAGGTGTTTGTTTCTCTTGCGGAGTAGATGGGAGCAAGGATTACCTCGGTGATACCGCGATTTGCAAGGCTACGCGCGAAATCGTCAAAAAGCTCTGCTGTTCTTGAATAGGTGTGGGGCTGGAAAACGCAGTAAACGTGATCGAAGCTCATCTGAGATGCCGCATCAAGAGTTGTTGCGATCTCTGTGGGATGGTGAGCGTAGTCGCTGTAGATAGCGCCGCCGCATTTTGCGCTTCCCATGGGGTCCATTCTTCTTCCCGCGCCTGCAAAGGTTGCAAGAGAATCGCGGATAACCTCAGGGGAAACTCCCTCAAGATGAGCCGCAGCTCCTGCTGCAAGAGAGTCACAAACGCAGTGTGCGCCGGGAACGTTCAGCTTGATTCTTGTAAGAGTCTCGCCGTTTACAACGAAGTCGTATTCAGCGCAGCCGCGATGGTAGGAAACGTTAGCGGCACAGTAGTCGGCATTTTCAGCCTCAACTCCGAAGGTAACAAGGCGTCCCTTATAGCCCTCAGATGCCTTCATTACCTCCTCGTCGCAGATATTGACGATAGCAATTCCATTTTCACCTGTTTTCGCCATAAAAGCGGCGTAGGAATCTCTTATCTGCTCCATGGAATGGAAGTAGTCAACGTGGTCCATTTCAATATTGAGAACAACGGCAACCGTGGGATAAAAATCGAGGAAGGAATCCATATATTCGCAAGCCTCGAAAACGAAATAATCCTCGCCGCCGATGCGATATTCGCTTCCAACGTCCTTCATAACGCCGCCGCAGCTTGCGGTGGGGTCAAGACCTGCGTCGTTGAATATCTTTGCTGTCATAGAAGTTGTGGTGGTTTTGCCGTGCATACCAGAAAGGCCGATACGGCTTTTGTATCCGGACATAATATAGCCAAGATAGTCTGCTCTGGAAACGCAGGGAATACCGCGGCGAAGTGCCTCGGCATATTCGGGAGTGTCTGCAGGGATAGCAACTGTGTAAATAAGCATAGAGCATCCGTCAATGTGAGAAGCATCGTTTTCATAGAAAACGTCAATGCCCATTTGCTCAAGAGCTGCAGTGATCGCAGAGCTTGAACGGTCATATCCGCTGACCTCGTAGCCTCTCAGATGTGAAATTCTCGCAAGGGAGCACATGCTGACGCCGCCGATGCCCGCAAAGAAGAGCTTCTTTGCGCCCTCAAGCATTTTAGCTATTTCCGCTGCTCCGTAATGTGTATTCTCAAGTGCCATATCAAAAAAACTCCATTCACCGAGTGATATAATTATCTACTTTAAATTATAACACACCGAGTTGCAAATTAACAGAGTTTTTTGAAATAAAAACAAATTATGGCAGTCAAAAGCCAAAGGAGAGCTTGTTGACAAGGCC
>JAZQVW010000069.1:0-15058 GCA_045632025.1 Candidatus Avispirillum sp.
ACGGCAGTTTTTATTTTAGCTATTAAACAAGCTCAGCAAATCTTTCGATGATAGCGTCTGCAATTCTTTCACTTGCGTGGCCATCGCCGTAGGGATTGGAAACTGTGCTCATCTTCTCATATTCCTCACGGCTGCCGAGAAGCTCGTCTACGATATTGTAGATAACCTCTTCGTCTGTGCCTGCAAGCTTAAGTGTTCCTGCGGCAACGCCCTCGGGACGCTCTGTTGTGTCGCGGAGAACTACAACGGGCTTACCAAGTCCGGGAGCCTCCTCCTGGATTCCGCCGCTGTCTGTGAGGATGATATAAGCTCTGTTCATAAAGTTGTGGAAATCAAGAACGTCAAGGGGCTGGATAAGCTTGATTCTGTCGCAGCCGCCAAGGATCTCGTTTGCAACCTGCTGAACGCGGGGATTGAGATGAACGGGATATACAACCTTGATATCCTCGTATTTATCAAGAACTCTTCTGATAGCCTTGAACATATGACGCATAGGCTCGCCAAGGTTTTCTCTGCGGTGCGCTGTGAGAAGAACAAGGCGGCTATCGCCGATCCAATCGAAGATCTCGTTCTGATAATCAGCGCGAACTGTTGTCTTAAGAGCGTCGATGGCTGTGTTACCTGTAACGTAGATGCTGTTGTCGTCTCTGTTTTCACGAAGGAGGTTTTCGCGGCTAAGCTGTGTGGGCGCGAAGTTCATATCGGAAACGAGAGTTACAAACTGGCGGTTGATCTCCTCAGGGAAGGGAGAATATTTATCATAGGTGCGAAGGCCTGCTTCAACGTGACCAACGGGGATCTGCTGATAGAATGCGGCCATTGCAGCGGCAAATGCAGTTGTTGTGTCGCCGTGAACAAGAACGATATTGGGATGGCACTCCTTCAGCACCTCCTCAAGCTTCATAAGCACGTCCGCTGTGATGGAGGAGAGTGTCTGTCCCGCCTTCATAATGTCAAGGTCGTAATCGGGAGTAACGTCAAAGGCCTCAAGAACCTGGTCCAGCATCTGTCTGTGCTGAGCTGTTACGCAAACGATAGTTTCTATCTCTTTTCTCTTCTGCAGCTCTTTAACCAGAGGAGCCATTTTAATAGCTTCAGGTCTTGTGCCGAAAACGGTCATAACTTTGATCATAAGTCAACGTCCTCTTTTCTTATCTTCATATTATCATTATACACTAAGCTTACAAAATAATCAAGAGCGGTTTTTTACAATGTTTCCTCAAACAGCTGAAGCCAGGTCTTTACAACGCTTTCCTTGGAAAACTCCATTGCGCGGCTAAGGCAAGCCTCGCGCATTTCTGCCATTTCTTCTTCGCTTCTATTAAGGAGAGCCACAAGAGCCTCTGCATAGTCCTCGTCAACTCTCTCGGGAACGATGAAGCCGTTTACTCCGTCGCTTATAATTGAGCCTGTTCCAACGCGAAGCTCAAAGGAGATGGGGGGAGTTTTGCAATACATAGCCTCAAGAAGCACCATGGGGAGAGCTTCGGAAACGGAGGTCATAAGATACGCCTTGGATCGGCACATCTCCTGAAGAAGCTTATCATGGGGTACGGGGCCCATAAAGCAGACCTTATCCGCAATGCCAAGCTCTTCGGCAAACGCCTTCAGCGCTGCCTCCTGCTCGCCCTGACCTGCTATCTTGAGAGTGTAGCCCTCGCATTTTTCACATACAAGGCGCCAGATGCGGAGCATTGTGAAGAAGTCCTTATCGGGATGGAGTCGGCCTGCGGCAATAACCTGCTTTTCGCGCTCTACCGTGCGGTCTATTTCCTCAAAATTAAGGAAATTGGGAACTGTTACGCACTTGGTGTGGCCATTATGCCCCTCCATTACCTCCTTCACTTCACCTGTTACCTTATCGGTCAGGAGAGTGAAATAATCTATATTACTGTAATTGGATTTGAAATCGGAAATAAGCTGAGGGTCGTATTTATGGTCAAAATGAAGCTGTGCAATCTTTAATACGTCCTTTGCGCCATACTGAGAGAGCCACATATTATGATCGTGGCGAGTGGAGATGACAGCGCCCTCCTTAATATTCTTTATAGCCTTGACCATAGTTGATTTGCGGAGGCGGAGAACACGAACAGCCTTCAGCCCTTCCTTCAGGATGCGGATGGGATTCTTTTGGCGGATGGCCGCTTTAAACTCATCTCTGTTGGGACGAACGTCCGTCAGATAGGTTATCTTCACCCTCTCATCCATAGGATACGCGGGCTCGTTGTAGCGATATGTAGTTAAAACCTCAACCTCCATTCCCTTTTCAACAAAGGCATTGGCAAGAGATGCGATAACCATCTCAACGCCGCCGTGATTTAAATGAAGGGCGGTTATATAAACCTTAGAAATATCCATTGGTATCCTCCGAAAAAACGTCGTATAAACAGATTATATATATAATTATAGTATATCCTCATTCCTGCATTTTTGCAAGGGATATTTCTCTTTTTAAATTCAAAAGCCCACGGCAAATATATGCCGCGGGCCCATTTTATTGCTCATTTTCGTCATTTAGGGTTGGGATAAGATTTCTGGCTATCCTTCCCTGCCCTCTGCTCTTAACGTAGAAAAATCCTATAACGGAAAATACCACGGCGCCGATAAAATTAACTATTAGATCCTTCATTGTGTCTATAAGACCGATATCCACGTAGCCTCCGACGCCGTAATCGGAAAGCAGGACCTCACCCTCGGAGGTAATAAGCGCAACGTCGCCTATCCCCTCTATTGCAACCACCTGATTTGCATGGCTTAGGTCAAGGGTAACACTGCGAATTGCATCCACCACCGTGTCCTTTTGCATATCAAAGCCGACGATCATATCCATACCGAATTCAAAAAATTCCCACACAACGCCAACAGTCATTGAAAAGCAAAATGCCATTACCGCCAGATAAAAGGGCGAGAGATTGAACTTGACTCTTGAGCTTCTGTTCAGCACGTCCACCATAGCAAAGCCGATGGCGGCAAAAAGAAAGCCGTTTACTGTGTGAAGCATAGTGTCGAAGTGGGGGACGCGAACGTAGAAGCTTGATATCTCTCCAAGTATCTCAGCCGCAAATATAAACAGAAGAACGATTATCTCCAGCGCATCCGGCAGGTCCACCTTGAATTTTCTCTCCACAAAGGCGGGAAGCAAAAACAGAATGAGGGACAGAATACAAAGAAAGAAATTCTCAATATTTCCCGAGGCAAGACTCACCGCCGCAACAGCAATAACAAGCACTCTGAGAGTTACGTACACCGCGAAAACGTTTTTGTTTTTCTTTATTTCCTCCCGCAGCTCGTCAGCAAAGCGCCTGCGTTTTCTCTTTTTCATTATCTTACCTCCTCTTCCATATCATAGCTATTATATGCTTTAATTGTTACGTCTTAACGCTTTTATTTTGAATATTTTACAGATGATTTGGTACGCTTTTGTGAATCAACGTTTAGCAGCGCACCTTGTAGGGGAAGATATCATCTTCCCTATCCAAATGCAATCATACTTTTTGTTTGTGTTATATGCTGGAGGATAAAATCCTTCCCTACGGGATAGGCGGATCTGTACAGTTTCCCGCAGGACAGTCACACCGCGGGCCGCCGCTACAAATCATAAACAAACATATAAAGCGGCGGAACAAGCGTCCACGCCCTACAGTTAAATATGGTTAGTTCGCTAAATTACCGTTTAGCGGATCTGCCTTCCCTTATTGAAGGGAAGGGGGACCGCGTCAGCGGTGGATGAGATGTAAAGTTTGAATCTGAATTCTTTGATTTAGCAGTCTTTAATAAAGCAACCCTAAACCCTTCGCGCGCATCTCATCAGTCAGCTTACGCTGACAGCTTCCCTTCCATAAGGGAAGCCTTTTGGTTTGCTAAATTATCGTTTACACAAAGAGGTATACATTTTGATAAACTATATTGACTTAACAAATTACAAGGCTATACTCTTTGACCTTGATGCAACTCTTATCCCCTTTGATCAGAAAGAAATGAGTCAGGCCTTTTTTGCAACAACTCACGATTTTGAAAAAGATAAAGGTATCGCCGGCTTTGCCGAGGCCTTCAGCTATGCATTTGCAAAAACGAAGCTTAACCGCGGAGGCTGCCTCAACAAGGAGGTTTTCGACCGCTGCTTTATGGAAAAGCTTCACGTTTCCGACCTTGACTCTCTTATGGATGAATTCTATACGACCTCCTTTACAAAGACAAAAAATGTTCTTCAGTATCGCGGAAGCGAGAAGGCTATGCTTGAATCCCTTCGCCGACAGGGCAAGATCATCATCTGCGCCACCAATCCCGTTTTTCCTATGTCCGCAACCGTGACGCGTATGGACTGGGCAGGTATCTGCCCCGAGGATTTTGACCTTGTTACTCTTCACACAGAGAGCACCTGGTGCAAACCCAACCCCGAATACTATCTTGAGATACTCTCCCGCTTTGATTTAAAGCCCGAGGACGTGATCATGATCGGAAACGACACTCTTGACGACCTCGGAGCGCTGGAATGCGGCATAAGAGTTGTTTTAATTGACGATTTTCTCATAAATCGCGGTGAAATCGACATTGACACAACTGAGCGAATTTCATACGAAAATTTCCTTGCTTCTGTTGCAAAAAACGAGGAATATTAGTCACACGACTAATATTCCTCGTTTTTCTTTATTAATTCTTTTAAATAAGCAAAGGTTTTCTCTTCACCCTCATTTTCAAGCATACGAAGCAGCTTTTCAAGCAGATCAGAGGTTTCCTCGTGAATAAATCTGTTGGTCTTTGAGCGAAGAAAATAATTCAGTGCATCGCTATCCGTATAAGCGTCGCCGTTATAGATCTTGCTTGCGGCAACTCTGTCGCAAAACATTTCCGCAACGTAGCGAAGAGGCATTTTTACGGGAACCACCTTGCGAAGCACTACGCTATAGTCTGTCCAATATTCAAAATGGTGCTTATTAACTCCCTTATGATGGAGCCAAGCCTCGGAATATCCCTTATCCCTTCTCTCGCCAACATTGGGGCTTTCTGTTCCCTTATAATATTTTGCTCCCGCCCAGAATTCTTTCGGAGAATATTTTGAAAGGTCGTGAAAAAGGCCCTGCCAGAATATTCCCGCCCTTCTGCAATGGGCGATAACCTGATGGCGATGCTTCGTTATTGTTCTGTAATGCTTTATAGGATGCATAGCTTTCTCCTGATCATAATCCAAGATAGGTTCCCAAAGAAAGAACGAGGGGGATAGTTAAAACGGACAACAGAGTGCAGATGGTGAATATTTCCGATGCGTACACGCTGTTTTTCTTGAAGCGATGGCTGAACATAGTTATTATAGTTGCCGTCGGGCAGGATGCCGCTATAACAACTATATTGATTATATGAACAGGCACCCCGAATCTTGTCGCCTGCGCCACAACGACCAGGGCACAGATGGGAAGCACAAAAAGCTTCAGAGCGCAGATAACAAAGGTGGATACCTTTGTTACCGCCTTTTTTATATTGGTCTGAGAGAGAGTTGAGCCTGCGATGAGCATTGCAATAGGGGTGTTCATATCGGCTATTCTCTTCATGGGAGTTACAACGATTTCGGGAAGCTGCAGCCTTGCAAAGAAGCATACTGCGCCGAGAAGAACTGCTATAAGCGCAGGGCTTACCATATTGCGAAGCATCTTTTTCACATTTGTTTCTCCGGACATAAGGGAAAGTCCATAGGTCCAGGTTACAAGATGGAAAACCGTTACAAAGGCTGTGAGATAAATTATTCCCTCTGTTCCGTACATGCTCTGCACCAAGGGGATGCCTATATAAGAACAATTTGAAAGGAGAATAGAGAGACGCTCTATTCTATATTCGGGACGGCTCTTCTTTATGAGCAGGATGGATATGGGGATCTGCACACCGAATGCAATTATTGCAAGAACGAAGGTGAAAAGCAGATTGATAGCTATCTCGCTTGAATACTCTCTTTGATATGAGGTGAAGGTGGTCATTGGATTGACCAGCATAAGGGCAAGATTTGAAAGCCCGCGATTCACCTCCGGCGTTATGAGCTTCACCTTGCCGCAGATGAAGCCCACCGCCATTATGATAAACATTATTAATATCTGATACTGAATAGGTGACATGTTTTAAATAAAGTGCTACGATAGAAATCCGCCCAAAGGGCGGATTTCTTTGATTTATGTTATTTTGCAGAGATCTCTACCATATAGAGACATTCGCTCTTGCCGCTTACTGTAAGGTTGCCCTTAGCGCCAATAGCATAGCTTGCTACTTCCTTCATTTCCTCATCCTTGATGCAAACGTTGAACTTCTCCCCTGCAATAAAGGGGGTGAGATCAAGAGGCAGTGTGCAGTCAGCATCCTTATCCTTATAAACGATAAGAAGCATCTTGCCATCCTTAACGTAGCCTGTTGTACGGCACTCGGGATCAACTGTTACTGCGCAGTCGGAAATGTTTGTGCTGTCAACGAAATAGTCAAGGTATGCCTTACGGAGCGCCGCTACTGTCTTGATAGACTTGGAGAATTCGGGATACTCGGAAATAAGCGCACTACCGTTATAGCTTTCGGGAAGTGTGGGATATGCGTTAAGCATAAGGTTGTCCATGAAGATATACTTAACCTTTACGGGGTCGGAGTCTACGTTCATATTAGGACGGCACGTTGTTACTGCGTGCATATAGGGACGAAGGTCCTTTACCTTCTTGCCATCCCAGTACTGCCAGTTCCATGTGAAGTCTGTATTATCAAGCTCGCTCTCGAAATAAAGTGTGGACTCGGAGGAGAAGAGTGTGCCGGGGTACATTTCCTCTGTTTCAAGTCTATACTGGTTGATAACGTCGTGAACGAAGTTGTCGCAGTTCTGACCGAGAACGTACTGGTCCCAACAGATATTGGGACATCCAACCTCATCACGGAGGTAACGGAGACCTGCCAGAACGTCTTCTCTCCACTGCTGCAGGGAGTGGTCGCTGATCTGGAAGCAAGCCCACTTATTGCAATAGGGAGCTGCAAACATAGGAACAGACTTGGGTGTTTCTGCCCAGGAGCCTGTACGCTTTTCAATACCGTAGTGCTTGCAGGAATCGTCCCAGAGAGAGATCCAGGATACAAGGGGAGTTGCTACAACGCCCATTTCCTTCAGAGTCTGAACGCTCTTCTTGAATTCCTCTTCTCCACCCCATTCGCTGTAGAACTTATCCTTACCGAAGGGGAGCGCCAGAGAATAGCAATACCAGAGGTTCATATCGTAGAGGCCGTGCTCAACCATATCCTCTGCAACCTTGGGCATATCGCTATACTTCCAGCTATAGACTGTGGGATCCTTGGGATAGCCGTCGTTCATAAAGATAGTTCTGAAGCCAAGCATTTCCTTAGCGCGCTGAGGCACGGGAACTACTCTCTTAACGTTTTCTGCAATATATGCCTTATAGGGAGCGATACCGTTGATCCAGCTGCCACCGTGGCATGTGAGTATATATTCACCGGAATCGTAATCACAGTCGGGCTCGATCTTGATATTCTTGATGAATGCAAGGCGAAGCTTGTCCTCAAGGTTATCAAGCTTTACCCAAAGGTTTTCGTTATAGCCCATATCCTCAAGGCTTTCGGGACCCCAGCCCCAATGCTTTCTGTACATACCGAAGCCGCCGCATCTTGTACCGAAGTCATACCAACGGCCTGTGAGGGGAGCTTCCTGAAGTCCACCTGCATGGTATATCTTACCTGCGCAGCTTTCTGTCCATGCAAAGAAGTTTTCTCTTGTTTCAGGTGTGCTGCGAAGCTCCTTGAAGGGCTCGGATGCGCCTGCAAGGAATGTGAGCTTATCACTTCTGTCGTCTGTTCTGGAAACGATACCGGAGATATCGGGGAAAAGAACCTGACGGATAGTAGTTTTAGAATTATTCTTAATACGGCATCTGAGAGAAATGCTCTTGCCGTCCTCGCACTCAGCGAAAATAACCTCGCAAGCAACGCCGCCCTCAAGCACGTCAACTGCGCCTGTGTCGATAGTTCTTGCCATCTTGGAATACTTAACCGTTACCTTGCCTGCCTCAGCTACGATTTCGGGAGCCTCTCCGCGATGAAGAGCTGTGGGGTTAACACGGAGTGTGTCATAATCGGTGTGATAGGGCCACGCAATATCAACGATGCCGCGTCCGCCATCGATCAGTGTGCCTGCCTCGGGGTGGGACACGTGAGTGAGTGCGCCTGTTTCACGGCAAAACGTGAGTGTTGTTCCGTTCAGAACGTAGCTTACTGTCATTTTACATACCTCTCATATATAAAGTTAATTAAATTGTCTTAAGCCTGGCTTTAAAGCCTTCGTTTTGTGGAGAAAGGACGAGAAGAAGCAAAGTGGTCTTCACTTCAGCAATTGACGAGCGTGCACATCTCCACAATAATACACTCTAATTATATACCCTGCCCCCATTTATGTCAAACTCTATTTATAAATAACTTGAAAAAAAGAGCGTTTGGAGCTATACTTTAGCTATGGAAATGAAATATACGTTAATTTACGCAAAAAGAAAAACGATTTCGCTGAAAATCGAGGATGACGGAAGCCTGACTGTTCGCGCTCCAAAGGGCACGCCCAAAGCTGAGATTAAAAGGATCGTTGAAAAGCACCGGGTCCGCCTTGATGAAATGAGAAAAAAGGTTCTTGCAAAGGAAAAGGCATTCTCTTGCGTTGACCTATGTGAGCTGGAGAAAAAACTTCGGGATATCGCCCTTCCTCTCATAGAAAAATACTCAGAGAAAATGAGCAAGGCTCCCGAAAAGGTGAAATTCACAAATGCCAAGGGACGATTCGGCTCCTGCAGCAGCCGAGGCACCATCTGCCTTTCCCGATATCTTGCTCTTTATCCCGAGGCGGCAATTGAATACGTTGTGGTTCACGAAATGGCGCACCTTTTTGAAATGAACCACTCACCTCGTTTTTATGCTATAGTCGAGAAAAATCTCCCTGACTACAAGGAAAGAAAAAAGCTGCTTGTTTTGCCAAACTGTTGAAATTTGTCTCTTAATGTGATATCATTTATTTATACTGGAATACTACGTTCTATTCCTATATAAGGAGCTGATTATGCTTGATAAAAAAACTGCATCAGATTTTTTGGCAATACTCACAGAGGAATTGATTCCCGCAATGGGCTGTACTGAGCCTATCTCCCTTGCTTATGCTTCAGCAAAGGCAAGAGAAGTTCTCGGCACTGAACCCGAAGCTATCACAGCTTATTGCAGCGGAAACATTATAAAAAACGTTCGCTGCGTCACCATCCCAAATTCAGGTGGAATGACGGGCATTGAAACAGCTTGCGCGCTTGGCGCCTTCGGCGGAGATGCTAAACGCGTTATGGAGGTGCTTGAAGCAGTTACTCCCGAGGCAAGAGAGGCTTCTCAGCAGTTCATTCGTGACGGAAAGTGCGGAGTTGAATATCTTGATTCCGAGATCCCTCTCCATTTCATAATTGAAATGAAGGCCGGAGCTAACTCTGTTCTCGTAGAGGTTCGCTACAGCCATATCAATATCGTTCGCATTATCCGCAACGGCGAGGACGTTTACAGAAGCGACGTTGTCATAGAGGAAGCCCTTATGGCAGACCGCTCTCAGCTGAGCGTTGAGAACATCAAGGAGTTTGCCGATACTGTTGACATCTCCCTTGTTAAATCCATGTTTGACAGACAGATCCAATGCAATATGGACATTGCATACGAGGGCATGAGCGGTGGCTACGGTCTTGGTATCGGTCAGGTTATCCGCGATGCTTATCCCGAAAGCGTTATCACAAGAATGAAAGCCTATGCCGCGGCGGCATCTGAGGCGAGAATGGACGGATGCGATATGCCCGTTATTATCAACTCAGGCAGCGGCAACCAGGGTATCGCTTCATCCGTTCCCGTTATTGTATACGCAAGAGAAAAAGCTCTTCCTAAGGAAAAGCTTTATCGCGCTCTTGTTTTCTCAGGTCTTCTTACAATTTATCAAAAGGAATTTATCGGCAAGCTTTCTGCTTTCTGCGGAGCTGTTTCCGCTTCCTGCGCAGCAGGCGCGGCTATCACTTACATTGCAGGCGGAACCGTTCAGCAGATAAAGGACACCATCGACAACACTCTGGCTGACATCCCCGGAATTATCTGCGACGGCGCGAAAACCTCCTGCGCGGCAAAGATCGCATCCGCTCTTGACGCGGCAATGCTTGCTCATAGCCTTGCTATGCGCGGCAAGACATACGATGCTTTCACAGGCATCATCAAGGAGGATGCAGGAGAAACCATCAGCTGTGTCGGCTACATCGGCAAGGTTGGTATGAAGCAGACGGACAAGGAAATCGTTCGCCTTATGCTTGAAGAATAAAATCACTCGGAGCTGTGGTATTTTCCACAGCTCCAATTGATTATTTGCGAGGTTTATTTTATGACGTATGCTTTACTTGCGCTCTTGGGAATTATTCTGACAACGGCATTCGTTTGCTATATGAAGGTGTTCTATTCCCCGCCCCACAAGCCTCTCGGAGAGGACGAATATGAAATTCCTCCCGGAGAGATTTACGAGGAATACCGCGACGTTATGATAGAATGGGTCAAGTCGGTTCGCAAAATGGGTGGAGAGAAGATCACCATCAAGTCCTTTGACGGACTTAAGCTTTCAGGAACCTATTTTGAATATGAAAAGGGAGCGGTTACTGAGCTTATCTTCCACGGATATCAGGGCTATGCGGAGCGCGATCTCAGCGGAGGAGTTCACCGATGCCATCAGCTTGGCAGAAATGCTTTAATAATCGATCAACGTGGCCACGGCGATAGCGAAGGCAGAACCACCACCTTCGGCATTAAGGAACACAGAGACTGCCTTTTCTGGATCGACTATGCCGTGAAAAGATTCGGTGACGATTGCCGTCTTATTATAACCGGAGTTTCCATGGGCGCCGCAACTGTTATGATAGCAGCAGGAGAAGAGCTGCCTAAAAACGTTGTATGTGTTCTTGCGGACTGCGGTTACACCTCTGCCGAGGAGATAATCAAAAAGGTTATTGTCGAAATGAATCTTCCCGCCAATATCATCTACCCATTCGTTCGCCTTGGGGCTATTATCTTCGGCGGTTTTGATCCAAACGATAATTCTCCTATGGAGGCAATGAAGAAAAGCCGCATTCCCGTAATATTCATCCACGGTGACACCGACGCCTTCGTCCCCTTTGATATGAGCCGTCGTCTCTATGAGGCTTGCGCGTCGGAAAAGAAAAAGCTTGTTAAGATAAGCGGCGCAGGTCACGGCCTTGCATATCCCGTTGATCCTGAATTTTACCTCTCCTCACTCAGAGATTTTCAGAATGAATGCGGGTTTTGAAAAGCCTTCCCCCGGGGGTGAAGGCGCCGCTACGCTAGGGATGAGGCGTCTGGGCTTAGCTTGCGCAAAATTTAATACCGTAGGGCGGGGGTTTACTCCCGCCGTAACGAAGGGTAACATACATTGATATAACGTAAAACGTATGATTTTATTTTAGAGCGGGCGAACACAGTTCGCCCCTACGGATAAACGTGTAATTCCTTCTAGCTCGCAGGGGCGTCACTTTGTGCGCCCGCTTGAAATGTATGATATATTAAATGCGGACGACCAATGGTCGCCCCTACGGCGGTGGGTACACCGCTAAACGATAATTTAGCGCACCAATTCTGCTCTCCCCTTAAATTCATCCCCACAAAATAGACACAACAAAAGGCATTGCTTAAGCAATGCCTTTCTTATTTATAATTTCTTTCTCTTGCTTTCCTCATATTTCATTTTATATATCTCCTCCGTTGCAAAGGCAAGCTTCGTTACAACGTCTGTCTTTGTGGGGAAGCAATAGAATGAATCTGTTTCTGTTGAAATATCAACGCAGTCAAAGGGCTTAATATGAGGGAAATCATATTCAACGTGGAGGCTGTTTGTCTGGAGGGGCTTTCTCTGGATCTCATAGTCCTGTCCGTTATAATGTCCGCGGAGAACGAATCCGTTTTCGCTATCGTGAGTAAGAGTTGCCTTGCCGAGAGGCTCAAAGCGCCAGCAGCCGGGCATTGAATGAACGTCCACCTCATCCTCAAAGCGATACTCGCCGCGCTCGATCTCAGCCTTGACCTGCGCTCTTTCCCATTCAAACCAATCGGGAACGTGAGAAAACTCTGTTTCACTGTTGAGAGCAGAAAGAGTTCCATCCTCGTTAAGATTCCAGCGCTTGCCGCAATGGGTACAGAATATTTCCGTTCCCTTAGAGGCCATCTTGGACTCTGCCATACAAGCGGGGCACTTATATAGGATTTTATTCATACCTTCTGCTCTGAAGGGCTCTTTTATGAGAATACCGTTGTCCTTCTGATATTTATATTCGTCATACTGAAGAGCATCAGTAATTCTCGCGTTAAGCTCATCAACTGAAAGGCTCTTTGCCTCCTCCGCCGTGATGATCTTTGTCATAGTTGTATAAAGAGGAACCTTACGCTTCTTTTTGCAATTCCAGATAGGAGCATGGAGATAGTTTCCGTGATGAACAACGGCAACAACGGGCACCTTGTTCATCTTAACAAGAGCGCCGAGGGAATCAGGCAAAAACGAAGTTGTTCCGCAAGGAGAATATCTTGCCTCAGGATACATACAAAGTATATCGCCCTTTTTCAGCACGTGGCGGATAGAGCGAACAAGAGGCATATCCGTTGTGAACTTTCTCGTGCAGATCGCGCCTATCCATTCCATCAGCCAGGGACGCATATAATAACCGTCTATATTAACAACGTTATTAACCTTTTCGGGATGTGTTCCCGTTGCGGTCAATTCAAAATCAATAAAGGACATATGGTTACTAAGAATCATATACGGAGGCTTAAGACCCTCCATATTTATCTTTTCAACCTTATATTCCTTGCCTATAAGCATTATTTTTGAGAGCACCCATATAAGCCATGTAAAAAACAGAGGCTGTCTGATAGGTCTTTTCGCTGTGTTATAGCGCTTGTCCTTTTTATAATTAACGTCCATATTGACCTTCCAAATATTATTTCACGCAAAAGCACCGCATATCCAAAGGAGATTTGCGGCACTATTTACGAGTCTTATTCTATATTACCTTCCATAACGTCCACGAGAGTTATGGAATCAAGATATCCGTTTACAACGGAATTGAGCTTTTTCCAAAGAGGCAGAGTGAGACAGTTATTAGAGCGCTCGCACTCAACCTTTCCCGAGCATTCAAGGCAGGAAACAGGAGCAAGAGTTCCCTCTGTGAGACGAAGAATAGAACCGACGGTGTATTCCTCGGGCGCCTTTGTCAGCTTATAGCCGCCGCCCTTTCCGCGCATACCCTCAAGAAGCCCCTCTGCAACGAGAGATTTTATTACAGCCTCAAGATATTTTTCGGAAATACACTGGCGGGAAGCAATATCGCGCAGGGGCACGTATGTATTGGTGTTCTGCTGAGCAAGGTCCAACATTACACGGAGAGCATAGCGCCCTCTTGTTGAGATCATCATATTTTTTCACGCTCCTATACTTTATAATCCCATTATACTATAGGTTTAATGGGATTTCAAGGGTGTTTACCAAATTCTTGTAAAAATAGCAAACAAAATATCATCCCTTTTTCTTCCCTATATCAAAAAAAGCAGGACAAAACATCCTGCTTTTTAATTATGCTTCAACCTCAAAATGGTCTGCCCCGTATCCGAGATATTTTCTTATCTCAAGATGCTGGGGGCACATTTTCTCGCATTTGCCGCATTTGATACAATCGGACGCCTTACCGTAGTCAGACGTTAGTGTTTCATAATAGCACTCCTGCGTTGTCCAGTCGCCGCTTCTTGCATCCTTTTCCTGAAGGTCTGTATTATAAAGTGAAAAATATTTGGGAATGGGAATATTCTTCGGGCAATCGACTGTGCAATAAGAGCATCCCGTGCAGGCAATGGCAATGTTACGGTTTATCATATCCGTTGCACGATGACACATTGCAACCTCGTTTTCATTAAGGGGAACGAAGCTTTCCATATAACCGATATTATCTGTCAGCTGAGCCATATCGCTCATTCCACTGAGGACCATAATAACGTTTTCAAGGCTTGCCGCGAAGCGGATAGCCCAGGATGCAACGGAAGCTTCGCTATCGTAATCCTTAAACATTTTCTCAACGTCCTCGGGTACGTTTGCAAGCATACCGCCCTTAACAGGCTCCATAACAATGATCTTCTTATTATGCTTTCTTGCAACCTCGTAGCACGCTCTTGACTGGACTGCTCTGTTCTCCCAGTCAAGATAGTTTATCTGAAGCTGAACGAACTCCATCTGCGGATATTCTGTCAGGATTCTGTCAAGCAGCTCGGGACCGTCGTGGAAGGAAAAGCCGATAGTTTTAACAAGCCCCTGCTTTTTCTTCTCAACTATCCAATCAAAGCAATGAAGCTCCTCAAAGGTTTTGATGGAGTTTGCATTAACGTCGTGAATAAGATAATAATCAAAAAATCCTGCTCCCGTTCTGCGAAGCTGCTCGTTGAATATCTTATCGCGGTCGTCTTCGCACTTAAGCATATATGCGGGAAGCTTTGTTGTGAGAGTGTAGGCATCGCGGGGATATCTATCTACAAGAAACTCCTTGGTTGCCTCCTCACTCTTGCCGCTGCAATACATCCACGCTGTATCAAAATACGTAAAGCCGCGGGAAATGAACTCGTCTGTCATTTTCTTAACAAGCTCTATATCGATTCTCTTCTGTCCGTTTTCCTCTATATGGGGAAGACGCATAAGACCAAAGCCAAGCTTTTTCATTTCAATTTCTCCGATCTGTTTATTAACATCATTATATCACGAGTTGACCTCAAAATCAACGGGGTGAATAAATTTGCCCTTTTGCCTCAACGTTGTTGAAAAATCCTCCGATTGATGCTACAATATATCTATCAGCTTAACAGAGGTTATTATGAAGATCAAATTAAACAAGCTGTTCCTTTTTTACAGCGAGGCTTACCGCCGTCAGTTTTCTATATCACACGCAATGTTTTTCTTGGCACCCATAGCGCTTCTTTTTATTATTGATGAGCTGGCCTGGTG
>JAZQVW010000070.1:0-7216 GCA_045632025.1 Candidatus Avispirillum sp.
ATATAAAGTCCCGCAGTGCCGTGTAAGGTCACAATGTGAAACCCTGCTCGTGCAAGGTGGTGTGCGTCGTCCGGGCTTTGTGCTTCCAACGTCCGATTCGCCTGTCAAAGGAGAGGCGGTCGGGAGGCCTGCATTCCTACACGGAGTGTTCACTCCATTAATCAAATGTGGGTTCAATTAGCAACCCTATCACATACACTGCAGGAAAAAAGCGTAATTAATTAAAAATTACTCTTCCTCTGCTGCTTCAAAATCAACGTCTGCAAATTCGTCGTCGAAAATGTCAGCAATGCGATCGAATTCCTCATCGTCGTCGATGGAAACGAGAACGTCCTCGCCGTTTTCGTCCTTTTCGCCGCGAAGAACGATATATTCGTCGATCTCAGCTGCCTCGTCCTCTGTGTAGGGAACGAGCGCGTAATATGTTACACCCTCAACCTCAACTGTGCCGATAAGCTCGAAGTCGTTTTCAACGCCTTCGTCGTCTGTGAGAGTATAGATTTCAGCTTCGAAAATTTCGTCTGCCATGGTTTATCTCCTTTGTAATTATATTATGCTTCAGTACTATTATTTTATACATTTTTTCCGTTTTTGTCAAGGGGAAAATGTGTACTGTGCATAGTACGTAAGCTTCTCTGACCTACTTCTTTTGTATCTCAAGAGTTTTGATCTTATCTCTGAGATAAGCGGCCTCCTCAAAGCGAAGCTCGCTTGCGGCCTTCTTCATTTCTGCTCTCAGGCGCTCGATCTCAGCCGCCTTTTCTGCAGCAGAAAGCTTCTTTTTATCGCCGCCCTTGCCACGCTTTGAGCCACTTGTGCCTATCTTGATAAGCTCGCCGATCTCTTTTTTGATGGTCTGAGGAGTGATGCCGTTTTCCTCGTTATATTTCTGCTGGATGGCGCGGCGTCGGTTGGTTTCCCTTATTGCCGCGTCCATTGAGCGGGTGATAGTGTCCGCATACATAATAACCTTGCCGCCAACGTTTCGCGCGGCGCGGCCGATGGTCTGAATAAGAGAGGTCTCACTTCGGAGAAGTCCCTCCTTATCCGCGTCAAGAATGGCAACGAGAGTTACCTCAGGTAAGTCTATGCCCTCGCGAAGCAGATTTATTCCCACAAGAACGTCGAAAAGTCCCATACGGAGATCACGTATCAGCTCGCTTCGCTCCATTGTTTCAACGTTATGATGGATATATTTAACTCGGATGCCCTGCTCGTCCATATATTCCGTCAAATCCTCTGCCATCTTCTTCGTAAGAGTGGTGACCAGAACTCGCTCTCCGCGCTCCGTTCTTGCTCTCACCTCGGTGAGAAGATCGTCTATCTGAGTTTCAACGGGACGGACCTCGATCTCGGGATCAAGAAGGCCTGTGGGGCGAATGATCTGCTCAACGGTTTGCATTGAATGAGTTTTTTCATATTCCGCAGGAGTTGCGGAAACCATGATCACCTGATTTATCTTCTCCTCAAACTCCATGAAATTAAGAGGACGGTTGTCATAAGCCGAGGGAAGTCGGAATCCGTAGTCAACAAGGTTCTTCTTTCTGGCGCGATCCCCTCCGAACATTCCGCGAACCTGCGGAAGCGTTACGTGAGACTCGTCCACAAAGATTATAAAATCCTCGGGGAAATAGTCAAGAAGAGTATAAGGAGTGGAGCCCGGCTCTCTTCCCGCAAGAACTCTTGAATAGTTTTCAACGCCCGAGCAAAAGCCTATCTCGCGGAGCATTTCAAGATCGTATCTTGTGCGCTCCTCGATCCTCTGCGCCTCAAGAAGCTTGCCGTTCTCCTGAAAATACGCCACGCGCTCAACCATCTCGCGCTCGATTTCCTTCAGGGCGTTTTCTCTGCCCTCCTGCGCTACAACGTAGTGGTTTGCAGGGAAAACGGCGGCGTAGTTGACGTATTGAAGAACGGAGCCCGTCAGCGGGTCAAACTCAGCAATTCTGTCTATCTCGTCGCCGAAAAATTCAACTCTGATGGCCTTTTCATTCTGGTTTGCAGGGAATATCTCAAGGGTGTCGCCCCTCATTCTGAAGTTTCCTCGGGTGAAGCTGAAGTCGTTTCTGTCATAGCTGATGGCAATAAGACGGGCCGCCAGCTCGTCGCGCTCCATTATCATACCGGGGCGGACAGCCACCATCTGCGACTGATATTCCTCGGGGGGGCCGAGAGAATATATGCAGGAAACGCTGGCAACGATTATAACGTCGCGGCGCTCAAAAAGCGCGGAGGTTGCGCTGTGGCGAAGCTTGTCTATCTCATCGTTTATGGAGGAATCCTTTTCTATATACATATCCTTGCCGGGGACGTAAGCCACGGGCTGATAGTAATCGTAATAGGAAACGAAATATTCAACCGCATTTTCGGGGAAAACCTCGCGGAACTCACAGCAAAGCTGAGCCGCAAGAGTTTTGTTGTGGGCAAGAACGAGGGTGGGACGGTTAACGTTGGCAATAACGTTAGCCATAGTGAAGGTCTTACCGCTTCCTGTAACACCGAGCAGAGTCTGCGCACGCATACCTGACTCAATACCCGCAGTCAGACGGTCGATGGCCTCAGGCTGATCGCCCGTGGGCTTGTATTTTGAAACCAACTTAAATTTATCTGCCACGTTTTCACTCCTTCCCTTTTGATGCTTTATTATAGCACAAATTTATTAACAAGTAAACACGGCTGCATCTCCCAATTATTATTTTTCATATTGCCGCCCCCTCTTGTAAAAGACAAGATTTTGTGATAGAATCAATTTATAATGACAACCGACACGGAGGATATTATGGAAAATAAAGAAAAAGAGCTTTCAACCGTTATCTTCAAGCCCATAGCAGAAACAGAAAAATGCTTTCTTGACGAAAAGATAAGCACAAAGGCCCTTCACAACAAGGCTTCTATGCTTCGCGGTGAGCGCTTCAGCTTCCAGCTTGCTTATCAGGATATGAAGATGCGCTTCGACCGCAGAATCGCTCACATCAAGGTTGAGGGCGACATTGCCGATTGGGTGCAGATCCAGAGAGTTGAATGCGTGCCCGTTCGTCTTCCCATCAGCCGCGCCTGCGAGGATATGAATTTCCTTCGCCGCGAGCCCGGTCTTTTCCCCGATCTTCTCCGTCCCATAACAGAAAAGAACAGAGTTTACGTTACAAGCGATCTGCAGAGCGTTTGGGTTGACATCAGAGTTCCCGAGGACGCCCCCGCAGGAGATCACAAGCTCACCTTCACCCTTTACAGCGGCGAGGGCGAATACGAGGTATACGGTACCTGCACCTTCACTGCAACCGTTATCCCCGCAACGCTTCCCAAGCAGAAGATCGCTATCACTCAGTGGTTCTACTGCGACTGCCTCGCCTCCTACTACAACCTTGAAATGTTCTCAGAGCGCCATTGGGAGATCATTGAGAATTATATCAAGACTGCCGTTGACAACGGTATCAATATGATCCTCACTCCTATCTTCACTCCCGCCCTTGACACTCAGGTTGGCGGCGAGCGCCCCACAAACCAGCTTCTCGGTATCACTCGCGAAAACGGCAAGTGGAGCTTTGACTTTGCTCTGGTTGACCGCTGGATCGAAATGTGCAAAAAGTGCGGAATCGAATATTTTGAAATTTCTCACCTCTTCACACAGTGGGGCGCTGAGCACGCTCCCAAGATCATGGCAACGGTTGACGGCGAATACAAGAAGGTATTCGGCTGGGAAACAGATGCTGCAGCTGAGGAATATACAACATTCCTTAAGGAAATGATCCCCCAGCTTATTGAGGTCCTCCGCCGCCACGGCGTTGACAAGAAAACTGTTTTCCATATCTCCGACGAGCCCGGCGGATGGATGCTTGAGTCCTACAAGAAAGCTAAGAGCACAGTTGAGGACGTTCTTGACGGTCAGATCATCATCGATGCTCTCTCCGACTACTCCTTCTACGAGCAGGGCGTTCTTAAGAACCCCGTTGTTTCAACAGACCACGTTGGTCCCTATCTTGAAAACAACGTTCAGGACCTTTGGGTTTACTACTGCTGCTGTCAGGTAAATAAGGTTTCAAACCGCCTTGTTGCAATGCCTACAGCAAGAAACAGAATCATCGCAACACAGTTCTATAAATATAAGATCGCAGGATTTTTACAGTGGGGCTTCAACTTCTACTTCACACAGCACTCCTGCGAGCCTCTCAACCCCTATATGTGCACAGACGGCGGATGCTGGGTTCCCGCAGGAGACACCTTCTCCGTTTACCCTGCTGACGACGGCACAGCATATGAGACCATCCACCTTCTGGGATTCACAGCCGCTCTTACTGACCTTCGCGCAATGGAGCTGGCTGAAAGCCTCTGCGGCAGAGACGCCGTTATGGCTATCCTTGAGGACGGAATCGAGCCTATCACCTTTGATCGCTATCCTCAGGAGCAGGAATACATCCTCAATATGAGAGAAAAGATCAATCGCCTTATTGCTGACAACATCAAATAAGATCAGGAGAACGAATATGACTATCAGAGAAATACTTGCCGATATTAAAAGCGACCGAGTTAAAAAGGTCGTTATCGACACCGACGCTTACAACGAGATCGACGACCAGTATGCTATCGGCTACAGCTTTCTTTCCGATAAAATAGACATCCTTGCTATCCACGCCGCTCCCTTTGAAAACGAAAAGAGCGATAATATGGAATACGGCATGGAAATGAGCTATAAGGAGATCCATAAGGTTCTCGGTCTTCTTGACCCCAACTACGACATCCCCGTTTTCAAGGGAAGCCGCGCTTCCATTGAAAAGAGCGGCGAGATCCAGGACAGCGAGGCGGCTCGCAACCTTATCAAGGTGGTGCACGAATCCGACGAGATCGTTTACGTTCTCGCTCTCGGCGCTATCACAAACGTTGTTTCCGCGCTCAAGCTTGACCCCACCATCAAAAACAATATGTGCGTTATCTGGCTTGGCGGTAACTGGCTTGAGGGAGATAACCTTGGCGAATTTAACCTTGTTCAGGACTATACTGCAGGCCAGATGCTTCTGAATTCCGAGGTTCCCCTTCTTCTCTGCCCTGCCTGGTTCGTTGTTAGCGACCTTGGCGTTAAATGGGACGACGTTTGCGAGCTTCAGGATCAGAATCCCCTCTGCGACTATCTCTTTGAGATCACAGGACGCTGCCGTGAGCTTGCAGGAGCTCCCCACTGGTGGACAAGAACTATCTGGGACGTTGCGGCTCCCGCTATTCTTGACGATCCCTCCTGTGCTGAGATCGAGGTCGTTCCCACTCCCATCTTCACAGATGCAAGAGTTTACGCCTTTGACTCCACACGCCACGAGATGCTCTATCTGAGAAAGATCCACCGCGATATCGCTATCCCCAACACATGGAAGCATATTAAGAGCGCAAGAAAATGAATATAAACGAAATTCTTGCGGATCTTAAAAGCGACCGAGTTAAAAAGGCCGTTCTTGATACGGACGCATATAACGAAATAGACGATCAGTTTGCCATCGTATACAGCTATTTTTCAGAAAAAATAGACCTGCAGGCAGTCTACGCCGCTCCCTTTCATAACGACAACAGCACGGGATACGAGGACGGCATGGAGAAAAGCTACGAGGAGATCCTCCGCGTGCTTGACTGCTGCGAGAAGGACTACAGCGTTCCCGTTTTACGCGGCAGCAGAACGACTATCACAAATAAGGGCGGCAAGGCTGTTGAAAGCGACGCGGCCGACCATCTTATAAAGCTGGCAAGGGAAAGCGACGAGATCATCTACGTTATGGGCATCGGCGCTATCACAAACGTTGCCTCCGCAATTAAGAAGGCTCCCGAAATTGCCGAGAAGCTTTGCATCATATGGCTTGCGGCAAGACAGACCCATTTTGACAGCGTTGAGGAATTCAACCTCGCTCAGGACTATATGGCAGGCCAGATAGTTCTCAATTCCGGCGCAGGACTTCTTCTTTGCCCCGCATTCAACGTTGTTTGCGCGCTTGGTGCAAGGATCGATATGGTGCGCGAGCTCAAAGGGCATAACCCTGCGGCAGAATACGTTTATAACCTTGGCGAGGGCTATTTCAAGGGCGCAGGCGAGCCCGACGACTGGTGGAGAGTGCTTTGGGATATTGCGGCTCCCGCAATTCTTGATAACCCCGATTGCGCTGAAATGGAGGTTATCACAGCTCCCGTCTTCACAGACGATAAAAAATACGCCTTTGACTCAACAAGACATAAGATACTGATGCTCACCTCTATCAGTAGAGAAAAGACCTACCGTAGAGCGTGGGAGGTTATCAAACGAGGCAAGATCTAAAACAAAAAGCCATCCTTCGGGATGGCTTTTTTCCTCCCATAAGGGAAAGCACTGTAACGATAATTTATGGATGCACGTTGTGGTCGCGTTTTGCCGCCCTTTTCCGAAAAGGTTAGTGCGGCAAAAACGATTAAATATCGTTTTTGCAAGCGGTGTCATCCAAAGTGCGAGTGAGTAGAGCTGAGTGTACCGAAGCGATATCTCACGACACACGACGATGACTGGACGCGGGGCAGAGAGCGGAACACCTATTGCCCACCGGGATTCCAAGGGGGTTACCCCTTGGTCGCTCGTCGCAACGAGCGAAATCCCCCTTCCCCCTTAAAAGTGGGAAGGCTAAAAAAGAGGTCTCCGAAGAGACCTCTTTTAATATTGACAAAATATTAGTTAGCAGCTGTAACGATAGCGTCGAACTTCTCGGGAATGAGAGAAGCGCCGCCGATAAGGCCGCCGTCAACGTGGTACTTAGCAAGAAGCTCAGCAGCGTTAGCGTCGTTCATAGAACCGCCGTACTGAATTGTTGTAGCTTCTGCAACCTCTGTGCCGTAAAGCTTAGCAAGTGTTGCACGGATAACACCGCAAGTTTCATCAGCCTGCTCGGGAGTTGCTGTGAGACCTGTACCGATAGCCCATACGGGTTCGTATGCGATGATAACGTTCTTCATATCCTCAGCGGAGATACCGGCAAGGTCGAGCTTTGTCTGCATGGAAACAACCTCGTCTGTGATACCTGCGAGTCTCTCTTCCTTAACTTCGCCAAGGCAGAGAAGAACCTTAAGACCTGCTGCGAGAGCTGCCTTTGTTCTCTTGTTTACTGTTTCATCTGTTTCACCGAAGTACTGTCTTCTCTCGGAGTGACCGATTACAACGTACTCAACGCCGCACTCTGTAAGCATAGCTGCGGAGATCTCACCTGTGAAAGCACCCTTA
>JAZQVW010000071.1:0-4427 GCA_045632025.1 Candidatus Avispirillum sp.
ACGTATAAAATACAAAGGCAGGAAAGCGCCAACATCACCAAAAGAAAACGCAAATAAGCCTTTTTAAAACTGTTTTTCTTCAAAGCCATCCTCCAAATCCATACTGTGCGAATTCAAACGCTTTATTACCCTTCATTATACTACAAATACAGGCTTTTTTCAATAAAAACTACAAATTGTAAAGTAAAACTTCAAACTATTTGTATGCCAATTTTACAACATCAACATACAAACACAGCCTCACTTTATGGTTAAAATCCACAAAATACGGCTGTTAATTTGTGAGAAAGTTAAAATGTAAACTATTTTTTTCAATTCCTTGAAATAATACCTCCGTTGGTGTACAATGGGGGTCGACTATTTCCGAGTTAAAATGGAGAATAATATGAGAATTATTATCGTAGGCTGCGGCAAAATAGGAACTACTATTATCGACAGCCTTGTAAAAGAGGGACACGACGTTGTTGCCATTGACGATAACAACGACGTTGTAACCGAAATCTCAAATATATACGACATTATGTGCGTTTGCGGTAACGGCGCAGACAGCGAGGTCCTCACAGAGGCCGGCGTTGATAAGGCGGAAATGTTCGTTGCAGTTGCGGGAAGCGATGAGCTTAATATGCTTTCCTGCTTTATTGCAAAGAAAATGGGCGCCCGCAGAACCGTTGCCAGAATCCGCAATCCTGAATATAACGGCAAAAGCCTTGAATTCCTTCGCTCTCAGCTGGGACTCTCAAGCGCTATCAATCCCGAAAAGCTTTGCGCGCAGGAGCTTTATAACATTCTGCGCCTTCCCACAGCGGCTAAAATAGAAACCTTCTCAAACAGAAAGTTTGAAATGATAGAGCTTAAGCTTAAGCCCGACTCCAAGCTTGACGGACTCAGCCTCGTTGAAATGAGAAAGAAATATCAGGGCCAGTACCTTGTCAGCGCAGTTAAGCGCGACGACGAGGTTTTCATCCCCGACGGTAATTTCGTTCTCCACGGAGGCGACAAGATCGGTATTATGGCAACAGCGGCAGAGGCTCAGAAGCTCTTTAAGCTGCTTGGCATCATGCAGAAGCAGGCAAAGAGCGTTATTATCCTCGGAGCCTCCAAAACTGCATTTTATCTTGCAAAAAACCTTCTTGCAGGCGGACACGAGGTTAAGATCATTGAGAAAAACCGCCAGCGCTGCGAGGAGGTCGCAAATTCCCTTCCCAACGCCGTTGTTATCTGCGGCGACGGAGCAGAGCAGGAGCTTCTTCTCGAGGAGGGCCTTGCGCGAAGCGATGCCTTCGTTGCCCTTACGGGAATGGACGAGGAAAATATCCTCATCTCCATTTTTGCATCCTCACAGAACGTTTCCAAGGTTATTGCCAAGGTCAGCCGCACCGAGCTTTTATCCATGGCGGAAAATCTCGGCCTTGAATGCACCGTTTCCCCCAGAAAGACTATTTCCGACGTTATCTCCACCTATGCGAGAGCGCTTAAAAACTCTCTCGGAAGCAACGTTGAAACTCTCTATAAGCTGATGGGCGGAGACGCTGAGGCGCTTGAATTTAAGGTTCAGCCCGACTTTAAATATATCGGCATTCCCTTGAAGGAAATGGCTCTCAAGCAGAACACCCTGGTTGCAGGAATCATACGCGGAAAGAAGATAATCATCCCCTCTGGTAACGACACGATCGAGGCGGGAGACAGAGTTGTTGTTTTGGCGGCAGGCCATCAATTGCAGGATCTTTCCGATATAATCAGGTAAAAATATATGAATTATAAAAAAGTCTTTTCCATTCTAGGTATGATGCTGGTATCCCTTGCGGCATTGCTTATTCTGCCCATTATCGTTGCCATCATCTATCGCGAAACTGCCATCTGGCAGTTTGTCAAGGTTGCGGCAGTTTCCCTCTCTGTCGGCGGACTTATGACCGTTTTCTTTAGAACCGAAAATCAGGTCATCTACGCTAGAGAGGGCTTTGCCATCACAGCTCTTTCATGGCTGGTGCTTTCAGCGGTCGGCGCTCTCCCCTTCTATCTGACGGGCGAGATCCCCTCTTATATAGACGCGCTCTTTGAAACCGTCAGCGGCTTCACAACAACGGGAGCATCCATCGTTTCCGAGGTTACGGCAATGAGCCGAAGCTGTCTTTTCTGGCGAAGCTTCACCCACTGGGTCGGCGGTATGGGAGTTCTAGTTTTCGTTATGGCCATCATCCCTAACCTGAGCGACCGCTCTATCCACCTTATGCGCGCAGAAATGCCGGGCCCCATCGTCGGCAAGCTTGTTCCCCGCGCCAAGGACACTGCAAAGATCCTTTATATTATCTACATTGCCCTGACCGCTCTTGAAATAATATTCCTGCTTGCAGGCGGAATGGCACCCTTCGACAGCGTTGTTCACGCCTTCGGTACTGCAGGTACCGGCGGCTTTGGTATCAAAGCAGACAGCGTCGGCGGCTATAGTCCCTACATTCAGTGGGTCATCACCATCTTTATGCTCCTCTTCGGCGTAAACTTCAACCTTTTCTATCTTATTCTCATAGGCAAGGTTCGCTCCGCCCTCAAGAGCCGAGAGCTTTGGTGCTATGCCACCATCGTTTGCATAAGCATTGCCACTATAACAGCAAACATCTTTAAAATGTGCTCGGGTCTGGGCGAATCCTTCCGACACGCGGCATTCCAGGTTGCCTCAATTATGACGACAACAGGCTATTCAACCACCGACTTCAATCTCTGGCCATCCCTTTCCAAAACCACACTCTTTATCCTTATGTTTATAGGCGGATGCGCAGGATCTACTGCCGGCGGACTTAAGGTTTCAAGAGTTATGATACTCGGCAAGGCTATAGCCAAGGAGATTCGCCAGATGCTCCGCCCCCGTTCTGTAAATACAGTAAAATTTGAAGGAAAACACGTGGAGGATTCAACCCTTCGCAACTGCACAACTTACTTTGCACTGTATATGCTGTGCTACGTGGTTATGTTCTTTATCCTATGCGCTGTTGAAAGCTTTGATTTTGAAACCAACTTCACAGCCGTTTCCGCTTGCTTCAATAACATAGGTCCCGGCTTCGGCGCGGTTGGTCCCGCGGCAAGCTTTGAGGGATATTCGGGATTTTCAACCGTGGTGCTCACCTTTGCAATGCTCCTTGGCCGACTTGAAATATTCCCCCTTATTATCACGCTTTCTCCCAGCACCTGGACAAAAAAACAGTAAAAAAGCTTCGATGCCGACCGTTTGGTCGGCATCTTTTTTTGCTTTTCAAGGCATTACCGTAAATTGACTTTACACGCAATAAGAGGTATAATAAAAATACAGAAAACAAAGGACAGCGAGGTGCCGTATGTACGATTTTAAAATAAAGGACGAGCCCTTCGCCAGAGGGTATCTGACCGCTTCCTCGGACAGCAAATACGTTCGCACGGGCGCAGGATATCTGGAGGCGGCAAGAGCTGTGAATATAACGTTTGACCATGACACGGGATTCCCCGACCTTGATTTCGGACAGATGGCCTGCGGCACTACGTTCTCAAGCGGACAGTCACCCCACATTTGGCTCCTTCAGCAAAAGGCGGAAAATGATCCGGAGAACGCTGAAGATTATAATTACATAATAGAAAATATGCGCCATCTTGAATTAGGGCAGTATTGGTCGGCATTCAGCGGAAACGAATGGGACGTCACCACCTCAACGTCAGGCTGGGGCGGCACCTGGGGCGGACACGCCGTGCCCGATCTTATAGATTTTGCAAGGCTCGGCACTGACAAGATGAGAGAGAGAGTTCTTTCATATAAAGCCAAAAATGCAGACAAGGCTGACTTTTACGACGGACTGCTTCTCACCCTTGATGCAATTGAGCTGATAAGCGAAAAAACACATATCGCGGCAAAAGAGGAATACGCGGCAACAGGCAATAAAAAGCTTCTTAAAGCAATCAGCGCCTTTGAGGATATAAAGCTCCCTGCCAAAACCTTTGCGGAAGCAATTTCCGTATACGTTCTCATATTCACCCTTGACGGAATCGACTCCCCCGGGCATTTCGACTGGTATATGAAGGACCTTTGGGAGGCTTCCGACTACGAAGAATCCCGCGAGGCACTTGAGGACCTTTGGATATTCTTTCACAAAACAAGAGCTTGGAACCTGTGCATAGGCGGCTCGGACGAAAGTTGGAACGACCTGACCAACCCTCTTACCTACGAAATACTTGACGTTGCAAGAAAATATAAATTCCAGACACCAAATATAACTATGCGATGCCACAGAAACACCCCCGAGGCGCTTTACCTTGAGGCGGCGAAAACTATTGCCACAGGAATCGGTATGCCCGCACTTTATAACGACGAGGTGGTTTGCCCCGCCCTTGAAAGCCTCGGGATCCCCCCGAGGGATGCCCATCTCTACGTTATGAACGGTTGCAATCAGATAGATATTCAGGGCAAA
>JAZQVW010000072.1:0-27234 GCA_045632025.1 Candidatus Avispirillum sp.
CGGGTTTTGTACGCTTTAAACATAAAAAATCCCCCACGATGTGAGGGATTTTTATTATTCAAATTAATAGCAGTTACCTGTGGTTCTGGGATAGGGGATAACGTCGCGGATGTTGGAAACGCCTGTTAAATACATAATAAGACGCTCAAATCCAAGACCAAAGCCTGCGTGCTCTGCTCCGCCGTACTTACGGAGGTCAAGGTATCTGTTATAAGAAGAAGCATCAAGACCGCACTCTTCCATTCTCTGGAGGAGGATATCAAGTCTTTCTTCTCTCTGGCTACCGCCGATGATCTCGCCAACGCCGGGAACAAGAAGGTCCATTGCGGCAACTGTCTTATCATCGTCGTTACAACGCATATAGAATGCCTTGATAGCCTTAGGATAGTCGATAACGAATACGGGAGCATTGAAGTGCTTCTCTGTGAGGTATCTCTCGTGCTCTGTCTGAAGGTCGCAGCCCCATTCAACGGGATACTTGAAGTCCTCGCCGCTTGCCTTGAGGATCTCAACAGCCTCTGTATAAGTTACCTTCTTATATTCGCTTTCAACAAGCTTTGTAAGGCGCTCGATAAGGCCCTTATCTACAAAGTTGTTAAGGAATTCGATTTCCTTCTGGCAGGACTTCATTACGTATCTTACAACGTACTGAAGCATATCCCATGCAAGCTGCATATCGTCGTTAAGATCTGCAAATGCAAACTCGGGCTCGATCATCCAGAACTCTGCCGCGTGGCGAGCTGTGAAGGAGTTTTCTGCACGGAATGTGGGGCCGAACGTATAAATTCTGCCGAATGCCATTGCAAGTGTTTCGCCTTCCATCTGACCGGAAACTGTAAGGCTTACTTCCTGACCGAAGAAGTCCTTGGAGTAGTCAACTGTGCCATCCTCACATCTGGGGGGATCGTTTACGTCAAGAGTTGTAACTCTGAACATTTCACCTGCGCCTTCGCAGTCGCTTGTTGTGAAAATGGGAGTGTGAACGTAAACAAAGTTATTTTCGTTAAAGAAGGAATGGATAGCATAAGCCGCTTCGCTTCTGATACGGAAAACTGCGGAAAGCAGGTTTGTTCTGGGACGAAGGTGAGGGATCTCGCGGAGATACTCAACTGTATGTCTCTTCTTCTGAAGAGGATAATCGGGAGAAGAGGGGCCCTCTTCCTTAACCTCGATCGCAGAGAGCTCGAAGGGCTGCTTTGCATCGGGAGTGAGGATCATCTTACCTCTTACGCTGATAGCCGCGCCAACGTTCATACGAACGAGCTCGTCGTAATTTTCGATCTTATCGCGCTCGATTACTACCTGGAGGCAGGGGAAGCAGCTACCGTCGTTGATAGTTGCAAATGCGAATGCCTTGGAATCTCTAAGGCTGCGGATCCAACCGCAAACTGTTATTTCTCCGTCGCAAAAGGACTCGGGAGCCTTATAAAGCTCAGAAATAAGTTCTCTTTTCATATCTTTAAACCTTTATATTATAATTATCATTTTTTATTATACCACGGCACCCACTGCCGCTTTCAAAAAACTACCCTATATTATACACCATAGTATTTTAAATTGCAACAGTTTTTTGTTTTGTTTTAACGGGACGTCGAGGGCGCCGTCCCCTACAACATTCAGCATTCTGCATTGAAAAAGGCTTTTGGTTTCCCAAAAGCCTTTTAATTCTATAGTACTTCTTTTTTAACAGCTATTAGCCCATTACAACTTCAACCTTACGAGTCTTACCGCCGATGGGTGTGAGAACGTTGCCCTCGAGCTTTTCGCCGTCAACTGTTACGGATACTACGCCCTTGCAAACGCCTGCAGAGTTATCAACGTGGATAACGAATTCATCGCCGCGGAACTTTCTTGTTACTGTGAATTCCTTCATTGTATCGGGAACGCAGGGATCAACGGAAAGTCCGTCGTACTCGGGCTTGATACCGAGGATAAATCTGGAAACGTTATAGAACGTCCAAGCCGCTGTACCTGTGAGCCAGGAGTTCTTAGCTTCGCCGTGACGGGGAGCATCCTTACCTGCGATCATCTGAGAATATACGTAGGGCTCTGTGCGATGGATCTCGCTGATATCCTCAAGGTATGCGGGACATGTCTTCTTATAAACCTCAAACGCTCTGTTACCTCTGCCAACAACTGTTTCTGCAATGGAGATCCAGGGGTTGTTATGGCAGAAGATACCTGCGTTTTCCTTATATCCGGGAGGATAGGAGGAGATTTCGCCAAGCTCAACGTGATATCTTGTATAAGGAGGATTATTAAGAACGATACCGTACTTTGTATCAAGGCGCTCGATTACGGAATCAAGAGCTTCGATAGCCTTGCCTTCCTTAACACCGATGCCACCCATGATACAGAAGCCCTGAGGCTCGATGAAGATCTTACCTTCGTCGCATTCGTCGGAACCGATCTTATTACCAAATGCGTCATATGCGCGGATGAACCACTTGCCGTCCCAACCGTGTGTCATAACTGCATCATACATATCCTGAGCAGCCTTTTCAGCTCTTGCAGCCTCTTCAAGGAGGCCCTTCTTCTTACAGAGAGCAATATAATCGGGAGCAACTGCAACGAACATACCTGCGATGAACACGCTTTCAGCAACGGGACCCTCGGAGGGACCGGATGTCTGGAAGGATTCGCCGGGTGTTTCGGAGAAGCAGTTAAGGTTAAGGCAGTCGTTCCAGTCTGCGCGGCCGATAAGGGGAAGGCCGTGAGGACCAAGGTTATTAGGAACGTGGTCGAAGGAGCGCTTAAGATGCTCCATCATTGTTGCTGCCTTAGACTCGTCATTATCAAAGGGAACCATTTCGTCAAGGATGGACCAGTCGCCTGTTTCCTTGATATATGCCGCAACACCGAAGATGAGCCACAGGGGGTCATCGTTAAAGCCGGAGCCGATATCGGAGTTACCCTTCTTTGTGAGGGGCTGATACTGATGGTATGCGCTACCGTCCTCCATCTGAGTTGCCGCGATATCGAAGATTCTTTCTCTTGCTCTTTCGGGAATGAGGTGAACGAATCCGAGAAGGTCCTGAGTGGAGTCTCTGAAGCCCATACCACGACCGATACCGGATTCAAAATAGGATGCAGAACGGGACATATTGAAGGTTACCATACACTGATACTGGTTCCATGTATTAACCATTCTGTTAAGCTTTTCATCAGCACTGTCAAGAGTGTACTTAGAAAGGAGGTTTTCCCAATATGTCTTGAGAGTTGCGAGAGCACAGTCAACCTGCTCGTCTGTCTTGAACTTAGCAAGAAGCTCGTTTGCGGGCTTCTTATTGATAACGTCCTGAGCCTCCCACTTTTCTTCCTTGGGATTTTCGCAATAGCCGAGAACGAAGATAAAGCTCTTCTCTTCTCCTGCCTCAAGCTCAACGTTGAACATATGAGAACCGATAGGAGCCCAACCGGAGGCAACGGAGTTCTTTGCCTCGCCCTCAAATACTACGTTGGGATGGTCAAAGCCGTTATAGAGGCCAACGAATGTTTCGCGGTCTGTATCAAATCCGTCGATCTCAGCGTTTACGGAGAACACAGCGTAGTGGTTACGGCGCTCTCTGTACTCTGTCTTATGATAAATAGTGCTTCCGATAACCTCAACCTCACCAATGGAGTAGTTTCTCTGGAAGTTTGTCTGGTCGTCCCATGCGTTCCAGAGACAGAACTCAACAAAGGAGAACAGCTTGAAGCTCTTTTTTGCATCAGTTGTATTTGTGAGACGAACTCTGTGAACTTCGCAAGAGGAGCCGAGAGGAACGAAGGTTGTCTGCTCAGCCTTAAGGCCGTCAACTACGCTTGTGATCTTTGTGTAGCCCATACCGTGACGGCATTCATAGCTATCATAAGCTGTCTTAACAGGCATCCAGCCGGGTGTCCACACCTTGCCGCCCTCGTTGATATAGAAATATCTGCCGCCGCAGTCTGTGGGAACGTTATTATATCTGTAACGTGTGAGACGGAGCATTCTTGCATCGCGATAGAAGCAGTAGCCGCCTGACGTGTTAGAGATGAGAGAGAAGAAATCCTCGCTTCCAAGATAGTTGATCCAGGGATAGGGAGTGTCGGGACGCTGGATGACATATTCTCTGTCAGCGTCGTTAAAATAACCGTACTTCATATTGTCTCCTTTAATATGTATTTAGTTGAGCAGCTCGTGAAAATCAAGCTGCGCAAAATTTTCAATATAAATATCTGACAAGGCCTCAAGCTCGTTTCTATGATCTGCCTCGGACTCGTCAAAGATCGTACAGACCTTAAAGCCTGCCTTTTTCGCCGTTGTTACAGCGTGGAGAGCATCCTCAAAGATCCACGTTTGCTCGGGGGTGCTTCCCATTTTTTCTGCCGCCTGATAAAAAATATCGGGCTGAGTCTTTCCTGCTCCCGCTTCTGTGCAGGTGAGGATACCCTTAAAATATTTATCTATCCCACAGCGCTTCACAGCCGCCTCAACAAGATAGCGATCCGTTGCGGTCGCAATATAGCAAGGAATATTATTTTCATTTAAAAACGAGAGAAGCTCGGTAACGTTTTCCTTTGGCATAACGTTATGAAAATATTCTTCCTCAAGCATTTTATTGCACTCTGCCATAACCTCGGGAACACTTCCCTTTACACCGCACTCGTTTATAAAAAACTCGGCGGTTTCAGACAGGCACATATAACGGACAACGTCGTCTGCGTCCTCACGGACGGGAACACCAACGCGAAAAAGAAAATTTCTCGCAAAACATTCCCAAACGTGCATTGAATAAAGCAATGTTCCGTCTACGTCAAATATCGCTGCTGCACTCACGTCTTGCTCTTTTTGCAAAGGTCTTTGCGCCTTCGCTCCACATAACTGCCAAAACACCGTCAGTTACAGAAATCGTTGAAGGAATTCCCGTAAACTCATTGCTCACTCCAAGGGGAACGTAGGACGTGAGGCAAGCATCACTCAGAGGATACTTGAGTCCGTCAAGAGTTACGCCGTAGGAGCGTCCGATGGAGAACACGGAAACGATGCCCATCATTTCCTTTTCAAAATGGATCTCGCCGTCACCGAAAACGCAAACCGCATTTCCCTCTCCCCATATCCAGCATCTTGAGCCGTGGTCTGCACATCCTGCGCAGTTCTGGATATTGGCGATGGAATGGTCAAGGCGTCTGCCAAGGCCTCCGTAAATTATGAAATCGCGATAGCCGCGCTTGATTCCCTCTGCAAGAGCAAGCGCTGTGTCCGTATCATCCTTTTCAACAGGATGGCGGATAACGTTGACTGCATCGGGAACGTTTCCGAGAGAGTCCATATCGCCGACTATCATATCGGGCACGATGCCCATCTGACGTAGAGACGAATAGCCTGCATCGGCGGCGATGATGTAATCATCCTCCTGTTTATCTATGTATATACCCTTAGTGTCGGATGCGCCGACAATATAGCATATTTTCTTAGTCATTCTGAATTCCTTTCTTTCGGCTTAGCTTAAGCCAAACAAGATAAGCTTCACGTAGGACATATATTCGCGCACCAAAGTTGCGAAAATGAATCTTGAATCGGGATCCGGCGCCAATGCGGGATAGGATTCAAACCCAAGATTTCTGCAAAGCAGGATTATTCGCGGAATATGGAACGCGTTTGAAACGGAAACGACCTTATAGTCGTCAAATCCTTTTTCGTTTATTATTTCAAATGAATAATTGATATTCTCTATGGTGTTTCGGCTTCGGGATTCCTCAATAACCCTGTCCTCGGGAATGCCTCGTTCTACAAGATATTCCTTCATTGCCGAGGCCTCTGTGCGAACCTCGTTATCACCCTGTCCGCCCGAAACGATTATGTAGCATCCGTTATAAAGACGGATTGCTGTATCAAGCCTTTTTTGAAGAGCCTTCCCCGGTTTATCACCCTGAAGTCCTGCGCCGTACACAATAATAACAGTTTCCTCGTCAAGCTCGTTCGGGGTTACCTGTTTATCATTTACACCTGAGATATACAGACACATTACGAGAAACGTTACGGCATAGAAAATGCCTGCCGCAAGATAGATCGCTTTAAGCACCGTAAACAGTTTTTTTGGCAAAAGCCTTGCCAGCTGCTTATGGAAAGCAATGGGGAGCGCTGTCAGCGCCATGACCGAAATGCAAATAACTACTGCACTGAGAGTTTCCGGCCACAACACCAGCTTTATAAGATAGGAGATATAAGCAACAAATGCAAAGCCTCCAAGGGCTATGGCTGATATATCAACAAATTTTCTTTTTTTCATTTAATTTCTTTCTTCTCTTGGAAGGAGAGTTAACAGATCGTAAACTCCCGCAATACCCAGGGTCTCTACGCCGTCAAGCTTGATGGGCTTATGGCTGAGACTTCGCTTGGGAAAGGCTACGGAATTAAAGCCTATTCTCTGCGCCTCCTTGGCTCTCTGCTCGGGAGCGGAGACCGCTCTTATCTCGCCGGAAAGACCAACCTCTCCGCAAACGAGAAGTCCTGCAGGAACTGCTATATCCTTGATGCTTGAAATAAGCGCAAGGGCGATAGCCGCGTCTGCCGCAGGCTCGTCCACTCTGAGTCCTCCCACAACGTTCAAATAAACGTCGCACTGGGAGAATCTGAGACCAAGTCTTTTTTCAAGAACTGCCAGAAGAAGGCTCATTCTGTTATAGTCGATACCGTCCGCCATTCGCTTGGGGGAGGGATAAACCGTTTTCGTTACAAGCGCCTGAATTTCGGCAATGATGGGTCTCGTTCCCTCAAGAAGGCACACTGCGCTGCTTCCGGAAACGCCAACAGGGCGGCCGAGAAGAAGCATTGCAGAGGGATTCTCAATCTCCTCAAGCCCTGCGTCCGTCATTTCAAAAACGCCTATTTCGTTTGTTGAGCCATATCTGTTTTTTATGGCTCTGATTATTCTGTGGCACTGGCTTCGGTCGCCCTCGAAATGGAGCACCGCGTCTACCATATGCTCAAGAACCTTTGGGCCTGCAATGCCGCCCTCTTTATTTACGTGACCCACCAGAATGATGGCCGCTCCGTCCTCCTTGGCGCGGCTGATAAGCGCAGTTGCGCATTCGCGCACCTGAGTTATACTGCCCGCACTTGACTGAACGGACTGAAGCACCATTGTCTGAATAGAGTCTACTATTACAACGTTGGGAGAAATGCGCTCGTATTCCGACAGAATAGTTTCCATATCGGTTTCTGTCAGCACCATCACCTCGGATGAATCAACGCCCAGGCGCTGGGCTCTGAGTCTCAGCTGACCGCCCGACTCCTCGCCTGAAACGTAAAGAATATTATACTCTCTGCTTGCCTTGCCGCAAAGCTGCATAAGAAGGGTTGACTTACCGATACCGGGCTCGCCTGCAAGAAGCACGGCTGATCCAAGAACAAGTCCTCCGCCGAGAACGCGGTCAAACTCGCCTATGCCCGTGCTCATTCGAATGCAATCCACCTTTTCAATCTGAGAAAAGGTCATTGCCTTTGATCCGCCAACCTTTTTGGCAGTCGTTACACCCTTTGCCGCGGCAGGGGCACGATAGGTCTCCTCAGTGAGAGTATTCCACGAACCGCAGGAGGGGCACTGGCCGAGCCACTTAGGTGATTGATGATCACATTCCGTGCAAACGTATACTGTTTTTGGGGCTTTCATGGCTATTCCTCCTTTGGCTAAAGCTATACATATTAGATTATATCACAGCTCTACATATTTTGCAAGGACAGATTTATCACTTTATAATTTCGGCATTTGCAAAACGCCTTTTGCTTTTTATGCATTATTACATAGCTCCTTTAATACAATTTTATATAAACTAAAAAGGATCGGGGCCATATGAAGGGTGCTAAAAGATTTTTTGTAAACGGGTTCATTCTTGCGGCGGCAACCGTGTTGCTTCGGGCAATATCCGTCAGCTTCAATGCTTTTGTAACAAAAATGCTTGGAGAGGAGGCCGTTGGACTGTTCACTCTCGTTATGAGCGTTTATTCCCTTGCTATCATTTTCGCAACCTCCTCAGTTAATCTTGCAACCGTTCGTCTTACAAGCGCCGCTCTTGCAAGGCTTGAGGCTGAGGGCGCAAGCGAGAGCGAGATCAAACGGGTTCTTAAGCAAGAAATAGGCGGATGCATAAAATACAGCCTGCTCTTCTCTCTCATCACCTCCGTTGTAGTTTTTTTCGGAGCCGAATTTATCGGAGTCAAGCTGCTGGGCGATGCCAGAACGGTTTTGTCCGTTCGCACGCTGTCTGTCAGCCTACCCTTTATTTCCGTCGGAAGCGCCGTTTCGGGCTACTTCACGGGAGTTCGCAAGGCTTATAAAAACGCTCTCATTTCCGCAATCGAACAGCTTATGAAGATCTTTTTTATAACCCTCGGGCTTGTGATGATAGCTCCTCGGGGAATAGAATATGCCTGCGTTGCCGTAGTCGGCGGAGGGGCGGCAGGCGAAGCTCTTTCTATTTTGACAGACGTTATTTTTTACTATACAGACAAGATTCGCTCAAGGGGAACGAAAATGCACACAAACGAAAGCGCCTCTCCCTTTCGCCGCGCCTTTGCTATTGCCTTTCCCGTTGCTCTTGGTTCCTATGTTCGCCAAAGCCTCGTTTGCGCGGAGCATATTGCCATCCCTGCATCTCTGAAGAAAAGCGGCGCCGATACGTCCGCCGCCCTCTCCTCCTACGGAACACTTCACGGAATGGTCTTCCCTCTTATTTTCTTTCCCGCATCGGTTCTCAATTCCTTTTCCGCCCTGCTTGTTCCCGAGATAAGCGCCTGCGTTGCAACAAACAACAAGAAAAAAACAAAAAGGATTGCCGAAAAGGTTATTAAGTCCTGCCTTGTTTTTTCATTTGCAGTTTCGGGAGCCTTTATCTCCTTTTCAAGAGAGTTTGGCTTGTCAGTATACGATTCAAGCGAGGCGGGACGGTATATTGCTATGATAGCGCCCCTTATTCCCATTATGTATCTTGACACCTCCGTTGATTTTGTGCTTAAGGGGCTTGGTGAGCAGATATACACCATGGGCGTCAATATCCTTGATGCGCTCCTTAGCCTTTCCCTCGTTTTGCTGCTTGTTCCGCGCTTCGGACTTGAGGGATATATTGCCTCCGTTTATTTTGTTGAGATAGTAAACTGTGCTCTTAGCCTGGGCAGACTTATTTTCGTTTTAAGCCTTAAGGTGAAAGCCTCTTGGATAACAAAGCCTCTTTTGTCAGTGCTTATTGCCTGCTTTGCCTCTCGCGCCGTGTTCCTTTTGCCCTTTGTTTATAACGTTAGCTACGGCATTCAGCTTTGCTTCACATTTGCTCTTACCCTGCTAATCATGAGAATAACGGGAGCTATATCAAAAAGCGACGTTGAATATATGAAAAACACTGTAAAAAATTCATAATTCTGTTTACTTTGCCTTTTTTTTAGTGTATAATTTAAACAACTATAATTATGTGCGAGGTAAGCTCTATGAAACTTGATAAAAAGCCTTTTTCCGCGGCTCCCTATATGGCGCGCGCCAAGGAAATCCTCTCTCAGATGACTCTCTCCGAAAAGGTTGGTCAGCTCGTTCTCTCAGGTACTGTTCGCAGCCTTGATGAGGATATGATCCGCAACGGTCAGATCGGTGCATATCTTAACGTTCCCGACGTTGCAACTGCTAACAGACGCCAGAGAATCGCTATGGAGGAAAGCCGCCTTGGTATTCCCCTTCTTATCGGACACGACGTTGTTCACGGCGACAGAACTCTCTTCCCCATCCCCCTTGCAACTGCATCCAGCTGGGATATGGAAAGAATTGAAAAGGGCGAATACTATGCCGCAAAGGAAGCTTATGCGGAAGGCATCAACTGGATATACTCTCCTATGATCGACGTTACCCGTGAGCCCCGTTGGGGTAGAATTGCCGAGGGTGCAGGCGAGGATAAGTTCTTCGGCTCCTGCGTTGCTCAGGCAAGAGTTCGCGGCTTCCAGACTATCAATCCCGACACTAACTATCCCTATACTGCAGCTTGCTTCAAGCATTTCTGCGGATACGGACTTTCTGAGGCAGGTCGTGACTACGAATCCTGCGATATCAGCGAAAGAACTCTCCACAGCGAATATCTCCCCGTTTACAAGGCGGCTCTTGATGCAGGCTCTATCTCCTGCATGTCCTCCTTCAACTCCATGAACGGCGACCCCGTTTCAGGCTCTCACTACTACCTCACAGAGCTTCTTCGCGACGAATGGGGCTTCGAGGGTATGGTTGTTTCCGACTGGACAAGTATTCTTGAGCTTGTTAACCACAGAGTTGCTAAGGACGGCAAGGATGCGGCAAGAATGGGTATCCTTGCAGGCAACGATATGGATATGCACGCCGAGGTTTATCAGAAATATCTTGAAGAGCTTGCAAACGAGGATCCTGCTATTATGGAAGCGATCGACACAAGCGTTCTCAGAGTTCTCGTTACAAAGCTTGCTATCGGTCTCTTCGAAAATCCCTATCGCGAGGAGGATAACCTTAAGTATTTCCTTCAGGAGGAAACAAGAGCAGCAGCAAGAGATATCGCCGCTCACTCTATGGTTCTTCTTAAGAACGAAAACAAGACTCTTCCCATTAACAAGGCTGAAAAGAAGAAGATCCTTCTTACAGGTCCCTTTGCAGACGAACGCCATCAGGCAATCGGTCTTTGGGGCGGCAGAGGCCACGTTAACGATATCGTAACTCTCAAGAATGCTCTTGAGGCTGAAGGCGGCGTTGAAGTGGTTTACATCAAGGGATGCGACTTTGAATGGGACGAAGAATCCACAGGCCATGCAGCATTTGCTGATGCAGCAAAGCTTGCAGCTGAATGTGACGCAATCATCTATGCTTGCGGTGAGCCCGTTCACTGGGCAGGCGAGCACGGCGGACGCGTTGATATCGACCTTCCCAAGCTCCAGAACGACTATCTTGAGTTGCTTAAGTCAACAGGCAAGACTCTTATCTCCGTGCTTTATACAGCACGTCCTCTTGCTTGCTCATATCTTGATCAGGTATCCGATGCTATCCTTCTCAACTGGCACAGCGGTGTTGAATGCGGTAACGCAATTTGCGATATCCTCTTCAACCGCGTTGCTCCCTCCGGACGTCTTCCCGTTACGTTCCCCCGCGCAACAGGTCAGATCCCGATCTATTACGCATCCTACTCCAACGGTCGTCCCAGAGGATATGACGGAATCAACCGCCACAGAGACTGTCCCGACTCTCCTCTCTACTGCTTCGGCTACGGTCTTACATACGGCAGCGTAGAATACGGCCCCGTTAAGATCGAGAACCCCGAGATCAAGGCAGGCGACGAGCTCAGAGCTTCCTGTACTATCAAGAACACAAGCGACGTTGACCTTGAAGAGGTTGTTCAGGTTTACTTCCGCGACTACGTTTCCTCTCTTGCAACTCCCGATAAGCTCCTTTGCGACTTTGAAAAGGTTGCACTTAAGGCAGGCGAAGAAAAAACAGTTTCCTTCTCCATCCCCACAGAGAGATTCGAAATGGTTGACAGAAAACTTAACCGCGTTCTTGAGCCCGGCGAATTCCGCCTCTATATCAGCCCCAACGTTGATAATTGGAACGGCGAAGACTTCGTTGTTGTTGAATAAGTTTGATTATATTGAAAAGCTCCCACACCTTAAAGTGTGGGAGCTTTATTGTTATGTAATGCTATGTGGTAGGGGATGGCGCACCACCAATATCAATTTTTGTTTATCTTTTCTTTATGTCTGTTCGGCGGGAGCAAGCCCCCCGCCCTACGGGTTACGCCTCATCCACCACTACGTGGTCCCCCTTCTCCCGCCGGAGAAGGCTTTATTTTTGCATCTTGGACATCTGGCGCTGTGCCATAACAAGCTCAAAATAGAGTCCCTTTTTCGCCATAAGCTCCTCGTGGCTTCCAACCTCGGCTACCGTGCCTTTGTCAAGCACAACAAGGCGGTTGGCATTTCGGAGGGTTGAAAGTCTATGTGCAATAGCAATAGTCGTTCTGCCTGCGGTCAGCTTACGGAGTGCGTCCTGAATATTCTTTTCCGTTTCCGTATCAAGCGCGCTTGTTGCTTCATCAAGAATAAGCACTCTCGGATCGTGAAGAAGCGCTCTGGCAATTGCAACTCGCTGTCTTTCTCCGCCTGAAAGCGTATATCCCTTTTCGCCAACGATGGTGTTATATCCATCGGGCAGCTTGATAGCAAACTGATGCACTCCTGCAAGCTTTGCGGCAGTTATTATCTCCTCGCTTGTAGCGCCGGGCTTACCGTATGCGATGTTCTGATAAAGGCTTCCCGAAAACAGCATTGTTTCCTGAAGAACTACGCCCATCTGGCGTCTAAGGCACTCCTGAGATATATCCTTTATGCTGACTCCGTCAAAGAGGATATCTCCCTCGTCTGCATCATAAAGACGCATAATGAGGTTGATGAGAGTTGATTTACCAACGCCCGACCTGCCGACGATGCCTATCATCTCGCCCTGCTTTATATCCAGGCTCACATGCTTCAAAACGTTTCGGCTGTCCTCATAACCAAAGGAAACGTCCTTGATTTCAATGTTACCTGAAAGATCAAGCTCTCTTGGCTCGCTTGCATCACTAACGTCGGGCTCCTCATCAAGCACGTCGAATATCTTAACAACTGACGTCATACTGGCAGATAATCTTCTCGGAAGAAATGCCAGCCAACGAAGCGGAGCATATATCATGGAAGCATAAGCTGAAAACTGTTGCATCTGACCGAGAGTCATCTCGCCGCCTATTATCTTTGTTCCTACGTAATAAAGCAGGAAAAACTCACCTGCGCCCATAAAAAAGTTTGTTATGGGCGAAATAAAGGCAAACATTTTTTCATTAGAGGTTCTTATGGTGCGCTCATCGATCGTGGCCTTATCAAAGCGCTTTTCCTCTGATTTTTCCATACCAAAAGCTTTAACAACTCTGATACCTGAAAAAATATCGTGCAATATGGTGTCAGCTTTTTCATTCAACGTGAACTGACGATGATATCTTTTGCCAAGATATCTCCACATAAGTCTATGCACTGTCAGCACAATGGGGGCAGGCAGAATCACCAACACCGCTAATTTCCAGTCAGTTAAAAACAGCATAACGCTTATTGCGGAAATGGTTACCACGTTTTCAATAAGCGCGCCGAAATCATCCGTTATAAACTGACGAAGCTGTTGAGTATCCCTTGTCACTCTCGCCATAAGCTCGCCTGCAGTTCTTCTGGTGACGCCGGCAAGAGAGAGCTCTTCTATTTTGCTGAAGATCATCGCTCTCAGCTTTATAATAAGCTTATTTGCTGTTATTATCTGTATGCATCCTCTCAGCATCGTAAGCAGCAGCACTACAAAGGATACGCCCAGTATTGAAGCAATAACTACAACAAATTGATCGAGCAAAGGCTTTTCCGCGGCCTTGATATAATCATCAACAAGTATTCTGTTGAGATACGGACCAAGCAGTCCCAATGCCGCAATCACAAAATACAGAGCAACAGATATAAATATTCCCCATTTGAAGTTTGCCGCAATTGCAAGAAGGCGCTTTATATATCCTTTTTTATCTGCGCAATGGGGGCAGGTCTGCGTTCCCGGAGGCAATGCTCTGTGGCATTTCGGACACACTACCGCGTCAAAGCTGCTCCAGTCATCCTCATAATATCCATCGTCCAGATATTTGTTCATACGCTTGACCGCTTTTGAAAGCGCTTTTGCATCTGACATTACACTTCTGCAAAGAGTTTCATAACCGTTTGCAGTTAAAGCCTCAATATATGCGCATCCAACTCCGGCATCATAAACAAATTCTTTTATATCCGAAAGTGATATGCGTTTGATCTCTTTCCCTTTCTCTGTTAAAGCAACGCAATCTTCGTACAGTATTACGCTGCCCACTGTCTTCTCATTAAGATTTTCCAAAGACAGCTGATACGGAAAGGTTAGTATAACCTTTTCACTCATATGCACCTCACAGATAAAGCTCAAGCTTTTTCTGGCTCTTTCGGTCAAGAGCTATAATAGATTCTATTTCGCATCTGTTGCCCGAAATATCGGTTATGAAGGCTCTGTCCTCTCCAATTCTGGTAATACTTCTGTAAGTATCCTGCAGAGAAAGCTCCATTTCGCCTATATTTGTTTCTATCTTCCAATAAGAAAATCCTCTTCGCTCGCGAAGGGTTATAATTTTCTTTATCTTTGGAATAAAATATTTGCGCTCCAATTCAGCCCTCAGGATATCTGCTGTTTCGCTATCAAAATCGCTTATGCGTCTGATTATGCCTATTTCCTCATTATCCTTGGTCTGAACTGAAATAAATTCATCCTTTAACTCAAAAGGAAACACCCTGTGAAGCCAAACACGATCATACTGCGTGCCATCAGCCATTTCAGCACAAGGAAAATCTCCTTTTTTTGAAAAAGAGATGCTGTCGGACGACAAATAACTTAGTTCCGCCGCTTCGTTGAGAGTTATTCTGTTTTCGTTTTCCATAATCCTTACTCCTCAATTCCTGCGTTTTTCAAAGCCTCATACTGAAGCTTGTAAAGCTTATAATATATTCCCTTTTGGCGGATAAGCTTGTCGTGAGTTCCCTCCTCGGGAATCTTTCCGTTTTCAAGCACCATCAGCTTATCTGCACCTCTGAGAGTTGAAAGCCTGTGAGCGATCATAATAGTTGTTCTTCCCTCCGAAAGCTTTTCAATAGCCGCCTGGATCGCCCTTTCGGTTCGTGTGTCCATTGCGCTTGTTGCTTCGTCAAGAATAAGTATTGAAGGATCTCTCAAAAGCGCTCTTGCAATTGAAATCCTCTGCTTTTCTCCACCGGAAAGGTCCTTATATCCCCAGCCGATTCGCGTTGAATAACCGTCCTCCAGCTTGCATATGAAATCATGCGCGCCCGAAACTCTTGCAGCAAGAAGGACCTCTTCTTTTGTTGCCTCGGGCTTTGCATAAGCTATATTGTCAAATATTGTACCCTGGAACAAATACGTTTCCTGAGAAACTATAGCTATATTACTACGAAGAGTTTCAAAAGTGAGATCGCGAACGTCATGCCCGTCAATAGTGATGGAGCCCTCTCCAACGTCATACAGGCGAATAAGAAGATTGGCTACGGTGGATTTGCCTGCTCCCGTGTGACCAACGATACCTATGGTTTCTCCGGCTTTTATACTAAACGATATATCATCAATGATCTTTCTGTTTTTCTCATAGCTGAACTTAACGTTATTAAACTCAATATCACCACGAAGCTTTTCTATGCCTATTGCATCATCCTTTTCCTTAACCTCGGGCTCTGCATCCATAACCTCCATAAGACGCTGCATTGCGTTGGAAGCATTTGATACCCAGCTTATCATATTTACAAACGAGGTAAGAGGACTGTAAAGCATAGCTGTATACGCAGTGAAGGTGATCAAGGTACCATAGGTCAGCTCACCCTCTATAACCAACCAGCCACCTATACCAAGAATCGCAGTTGACGCTATGGTGAACAAATACGCAACCATACGAAACCACGTGGTGTTATTTATAGCAACCGCCTGATCAGATGCGGCAAGCGCCACGTTTCTCTTTTCGAAGCGTCGCTTTTCTTCATCCTCGCGGGCAAAAGCCTTAACAACTCTGACGCCGTTAAGCGCATCGGTGAGCATACCGTTAAGACTTCTGTTATTTGAATAGTTCTTTGCATGAAGCTTGTTCATACGTCCCATCAGCAATTTTGTCAGAACAACAACCAAAGGTGCTGCTGCAATACTGATGACCGACAGTTGCCAATTGATCGTGAACATAATCATTACAATTGCAATCATCTGCACGCCGTTAACGATGATAAAAGGCAGGCCCTCAACGAAAAACCAATATATCGTATTTGCATCGCCATTGACCTGATTCATCAAAGAGCCTGTCTGTCTGTTTGTGAAAAAGCTGATAGACAAACGTTCTATTGACGTAAACAGAACTTTTTTCAGATCGTATACGATTTTGGGAACAACTATTGCCGTGGTTACCTCGTTTACCATATTAACAAGAAGCGAAAGTATTCTTGTGGCAACAAGGATGAATATTACCTTCAGCACCTGACCGTAGAACTTTCCGCCAACAGTCAGCACGCTGTCAAAGAAAAATCCCGAGCTGATATATGGCGCAAGAATGGAAAGGCCGCTTGCGAGCACCATTGCAAAAAGAATTGCAAATATGCTCCATTTATATTTTTTCATAAAGAACCAGATGCGCTTAAGCACTCCTGCGCGGTCGATGCACTTGGGGCAGACCTTTCGCATCTGATCGGGATAGGGTTTTCCGCATTTTGGACAGCACTCGGGCTGGGGCTTCGGAGGCTTTTTCTTTCGCTCTGCACAGCCGAGGGAAACGTTTACCTCCTCGAAAAACTCCTTGGCATCGTCCATAACCGCGTTTGAAATACGGCAAACAAAGGTTACACCGAATTCGTTCACCGCTGTTATATTACAGCCCGATATCTGCTTTTCAACGCTAAAATCCTTCCAGAGCGCAACGTCAAGCTCATGCACTCCGAGACTTTTATATTCAGGCTCAAACGCTTTTTCTTTATTTTTATCCTTATTCTTTTTCCCCTTTTTCTTTGCGGTGTTAAGACCGTAGATAAAAAGGAGCTTAAAATTTGCAAAAATAACGTAGCAATCGCAGAAGCTTCCGTCGGGAGCATAGTCGATAAAGGCCGCCGCCTTTATATCCTCTTCCCTTATTCCGTTTTTCGCCGCTTCTTTTTTGATCACCTGAGGTATTTTATTCAGTTCCATTTTTCCACCTCGCTTTACTTCTGCATATTATACCATAATTTTCTTGACATTACAACAAGTTTTGCGCATACCTCCAGGGGAGAAATCAAACTTTATTCCTGCTAAAATTAATACGACCTGTATCAACTAAAAGGAGGAAACTATGAAATGACGTGGGAAATAGTTCTTGGAATTATAGCGCTTACGGGATTTATAGGCAGCATCGGGATCTGGGTGAGCAAGCTATCCACTACCCTTGCCACCCTCAGCACCACCATCGAGCTGCTTGTAAACACCGTCAAGGAATTCAAATCAAACAGCCACGAGACCCACACAAGGCTGTTCGAAAAGATCGGCGAGCACAGCACACTTCTCTCCGATCACGAAACACGGATAAAGATTCTTGAAAACAAGGAGGAATAATATGGAAGCACTTAAAAAATGGCTTCACTACGCAGGAATGCGAAGCCTTAAAACCGTTTGCCAGACTGCTGCCGCTTCTATTGGCACGTCAGCATTTATTGGCGACGTTAACTGGGTGGCTGTTGCATCATCCGCCATTCTGGCAGGGATACTTTCTCTGCTTACGAGCGTCGCAGGGCTTCCCGAATTAAAGGAGGGGGCGCGTGAGTAATTCATCACTTGCGAGCTTAAAGCTCCCCGCGCACACAGCAAACTACACAAGGGGACGAAGCGAGAGGATAACTAAGATAACTATTCATCATATGGCAGGCGTGCTTTCCGCCAAGCAATGCGGAGAATTGTTTCAAAACCCCAACCGAAGCGGAAGTGCCCACTACGGAATCGGTAACGATGGTACTATTGCGCAGTACGTAGATGAGGCAGACACTGCCTGGACTGATGGAAACTGGATCTCCAACTGTCGCTCTGTTACCATCGAGACCTCAAACTCTGCAAGAGGTGGGGATTGGAGGGTTTCAGGCGAAGCACTTGAAAGTCTTATAAAGCTTTGCGCCGATATTGCAAAGCGAAACTCTCTCGGGCGCCTTGTGGCAGGCCAAAATCTGACCTGGCATTCTATGTACGCTGCAACGGCCTGCCCGGGAGAATATCTCAAATCTAAAATGGAATACATAGCCGCGAGAGCAAACGCCATTAATTACACGGAGGAGGATATAAAGGTGAAGCTTGACGGAATAAACACACAGAGAAAAACGGACTATCTCGTTCTGTATACGGGAAAGGCTACCACGGGAACAAACAAATGGGGCTCCGAGGTTGCACTCAGCGCTGACCTTGTTGCAACCGCTTCCCCCGTATACGGAGTTGGCAATATAAAGATACCCACGGGAGGTTACGTCCTCTCAGGCCACGGTAAAAACGCCGATTGGGTGCTTGAGAATATTAAAAAGGGGACGAAGATCGGTTTTTCTGTAGGGATTGAGTGATAAAAACAAGCCCTCCCTTGGGGGAGGGGGTTAGTGCAGCTAAAACGATTAAGTATCGTTTTAGCAAGCGGTGTCATCCAAAGTGCGAGTGAGCAGAGCTGAGTAAATCGAAGCGATGGCTCGCGACACACGACGCTGACTGGAAGCAGCGGTGGGTGAGGAGTCTAGGCTTAGACCAACAATATGCGAAGCCCAGACGCCTCATCCGACCTCGCTTACGCTCGGCCACCTTCCCCCCAGGGAAGGCTTTTTGTAACACTCCCCAACCAAAAAGGTCGCTGATATTTCAGCGACCTTTTTATAACGTCAATGTTACCATCCACGATACTTAAAATATCTGGATATTTTTGAATCTCTAGGCTGTCTTGTTTGTCCGTCTGTATGCAGCATACTATCTACAACCGAAAGCATAAGAAAAGATTTTGCTGTTATCATATGTAATTTTAAAAACAGCATTCTCGTTTGCTCAGAAACTTCAACTCCGTTAACGTACCAAATGATATACGTTACAGCAATTATGTACGTTATTATCTGAGCCAGCACCGCTCCTACAGCAATTTTTCTTTTATACGGAAATAAAAACAATATACAGCTAAGCACAACGGGTATATTGATAGAAAAGAAGCACCATCCCGAGGGATACCCTCTGTTACTATATTTATTAAAGCTTGAAGCAACGATCAAGGTGATGACCCAAATGGCTAACCATTTTATAACAACATCACTGCTTGTGTATTCCGTAAAATCGATCAATTGCTGACGTATCATAATTTTACACCCTTTAAATCACGCACAAAGGACGGTTCGTTTTTACGGAACCGCCCTCTGCATTATCTTATTTACTCTTCTTAAATACAACAGCGGTGCGGTTGGGGAGATAGCACTCAAAGCCGATAAGACCGTCGGACTCTCTCTTCTTTGCAACGTACTTATACTTTTTATCAACGCGGTTAAATCCGCCAAACTTCTTATCATCACTTGACATAACAACGGAATAGGTTCCCTCTTCGCCTGTGGGAACGAAATACGCATCGTATGACTTTGTGGGATGGAAGTTGAACGCGAACAGAACCTGATCCTTTGAATAGATGATGGTCTTATCATCGTTATGCATCCAACGGTTGATGGGCTTCTTTGACATAAGGCGCTCCTTCTTCAGAAGCTTGATCATTGCCACGTCAAAGTCGCGCAAAAATTCATAGCGGAGGAATCCGTTATCTGCAAGGCTCCACTGACGGCGGCAATAATGATAGCTCCAGCCGTTGCCCTCACGGGGGAAGTCGATCCATTCGGGATGGCCGAATTCGTTACCCATAAAGTTCAGATATCCGTCGCCAACGAGAGTTGAGGTGAGCAGGCGGATCATTTTATGAAGCGCGATACCGCGGTCGATTATCATACTATTGGACGCCTTATTCATGCTCCAATACATTTCAGAGTCGCAAAGGCGGAAGATGAGAGTTTTATCTCCAACAAGCGCCTGGTCATGAGATTCGCAATAACCGATGCTCTTCTCTCCATCGCGGCAGCTTGTAAGCTCATACCAGAGCTTCATCATATCCCAGTTATCGTCGGAGCATTCCTTAATTGTCTTGATCCAAAGATCGGGAACGCCCATTGAGAGACGATAGTTAAAGCCGATACCGCCATCCTTCAGCTTGATGCACATACCGGGCATACCGGACATATCCTCGGCAATGGTGATCGCCTTGGGATTGATCTCGTGGATAAGATCGTTTGCAAGCTGGAGATAGGTTACAGCCTCTGTATCAGTATTCATTGAGAAATACATATCATAGTTCATAAATGCGCTGCCAAGGCCGTGGTCATGATAGAGCATTGATGTTACTCCGTCAAAGCGGAAGCCATCGAAATGGAATACCTCCATCCAAAACTTAAGATTGGAGAGAAGGAAATGGATGACCTCGTTCTTGCCGTAGTTAAAGAGCTTTGTGTCCCAAGCGGGATGGTTGCCCTTTCCGCCCTCGTGGAAGAACTGATACTCTGTTCCGTCGAACATATTAAGTCCTTCGTTTGTGTTCTTAACAGCGTGAGAATGAACGACGTCAAGAAGAACTGTGATTCCCATTTCGTGAGCTGTGTTTACAAGCTCCTTAAGGTCCTTTGAGGGACCGAAGCGGGAGCTCGCCGCAAAGAAATTGGAAACCTGATATCCAAAGGAGCCGTAATAGGGATGCTCCATAATTGCCATTATCTGAATGGTATTATATCCGAGAGCTTTAACCTTGGGGAGGATCTCCTCTGTAAACTCCTTATATGTACCAACCTCGTATTTTTCCTGAGCCATACCGATATGGCACTCGTAAATAAAGGGGGTTGCCGCGGGCTTGAAGCCTGCGTCTGTCCATTCAAATCCATCGTAAAGCGCGTCGTTTACAACAGCACACCAGGAATTGTCCTTTGTGTTCTGCTCAACTCTTGTTGCATACGTAGGAATACGGCGAAGGACTTCCTTGTCCTTTACAACAACAGCCTGAATTCTCTGACCTTGCTTCAGCTTTGCTTTACCCTTTAATTCAACCTCGAAAACGCCGTTTTCAAGCTTTGTCATAGGACAAGCCTTAAGATCCCATTTATTAAAATCGCCTGTTAAATACATTTCATCGGCACCGGGCGCCCACTCGCGGTACACCCAGCCCTTTTCCGTGGGATGTATGCCGAAAAATTTATATCCATTGGCAAAATCGGAAAGCTTTCCGCCCTTGCCTGCAAGCTCTTTTTTCTTTGAAACGTAGGATTTGTAGCGAGCTTCAAGATCTTTCGCATGAGGCTCAAGATAGGGGTCTATCTTCAAAATTTTCAAAGCCATAGCAACCTCCGGTTTTGTTCAACATTTATAATTTTATTGTATAACTTTTTCGCACATTTGTCAAGTTTGTTTTATAATATAGTATTTTACATAAAGTAACAAAAAAGGAGCCTTAACAGCTCCTTTTAAATCAGTTATTTATTGCCGCCATTCTGCAGGCCTTGATAATAAGCTCTCTTTCGGAAAAGGGTTCTTTAATTCCGCTGATAAGCTGATACGTTTCGTGTCCCTTACCGGCAAACAGAACGATATCTCCGTCCTCAGCAAGCTCAACTGCGCGCTCTACTGCATCCTCACGTAGAGTTACGCATTCGTAAGCGCTTCCCTTTTTCATATAGGATTCGATCTCTGCAATAATTGCATCAGGATCCTCGAAATCGGGGTTATCGCTTGTGATGATGCTATAGTCCGCCAGCTCACTTGAAACCTCTGCAAGCTCGCGGCGACGTCCCTGCGTTCTTCCGCCAACGCTGCCAAATACGCAGATAAGTCGGCGAGGCTCGTATTCTCTGAGGGTTGAAAGGGCCTTTGTAAGGCTCAGTCCGTTATGAGAATAGTCCACAACGAAGGTTCTTCCGGGGGCTGCCTCAACTATCTCAAATCTGCCCTGAACGGGTGTATGAGCAAGGGTCTTGCCGGAGGACTCAGGATCTACTCCGTATATATCGCAGACTGCCATTGCGGCAAGTCCGTTATAGATACTGAATGCGCCGGGTGACATAAGGCGGACGGGGATCTCTTCTCCCAGTTTTATGCAATTAAAGGAAACACCGAGAGCTGTTTTGCTACGATAGGTATCGCGGTCGCGGCCAACGTAGTCTGCCTCGTTCTCCATTGCAAAGGAGATCTTCTCGCCGTGAAAAGCGCTCATCATAAATGCGCTTGCCTCGTCGTCGGCATTATAAACGGCATATCTTGCGCCGTAGGTATCTGTGAAAAGCTTTGCCTTGCTGTTTCTGTAATCCTCAAGGCTGGGATGCTCAACGGGGCTGATATGGTCCTCACCAAGGTTGGTGAAAACAACAGTATCAAACTTGATGCCGTCAACTCTGTTTCGCGCCAGCGCCTGAGAGGAAACCTCAAGAACTGCATACTGAACGCCGCCATCCACCATCTCTCTGAAATATCTATGGAGGATATGGCTTTCGGGAGTTGTGTTGGGAGTTTCTGTAAGCACTCCGTTTATAAGGATACCGTTTGAGCCGATATAAGCACAGTTTTTGCCGTGGGCATTAAGGATGGAGTTTACAAGAAGCGCTGTTGTTGTTTTACCCTTTGTTCCCGTTATACCAATAAGCTTAAGGCTTTTGGCAGGATGATGATAAAACTCGGCAGATATAACCGCAAGGGCGGCTCTTGTGTCCTTAACTATAAACTGCTCCGCATCCTCGGGAAGCTCCAGCTTCTCTTCACAGAGGAAGAGGCGGCAGCCCTTTTCATATGCGGAGGGAGCAAATTTATGTCCGTCCACGTTTGCTCCGCGAAGGCAAACGAAGAGAGAGCCCTCTCTTGCCTTGCGGGAATCATATTCTATTGCGTCTACCTGAGAAAGTGACTCTCCCTCATGGGAAACGCCTACAAGTAATTCGTTTATATTCATTTCAGATCGAATTCGGGAGAGAATCCCACGGTTTCGTGACCGCACAGCTTGATTGCAACGTTTGCAAGCACTTCAAGTGAATCGGTGAGGATCGGGTCTCCGCCGATCTCGCGGTTGATAACGGAAAGCTCCGTGCATCCGAGGATCATTCTATCGCATCCCTTATCCTTCATATGGCGGACAACTGCATAGAATTTATCAAGCTCGGGGCCCTTGCCTGCTTTAACGTCGTCGTATATAAGCTCCATAAGCCATCTCTGCTCTTTTTCATCGGGCACGGCAAAGGAAAGGCCCTCTGCTTCAAGCTTTGTCTGATAAGAGCCTGAATTAACTGTTCCCACCGTTGCAAGAATTCCTGCCTTTTTAACGCCTGCGCGTCTCAGATGAGCAGACGTTTCCTCAATAATACTGGGAACGGGAACGGCAACGCTTCGGCGCACCTCGTCTATAAAATAGTGCGCTGTGTTGCAGGGGATAACGATAGCATCCGCTCCATATGCCTCAAGGCGCTGAGCGTCCTGGATCATAAAAGGCAGGGGGCTATCATCGCTCTTTCCCGTTATAAAAGCAGTTCTGTCGGGAGTGGAGGAGCGTGAAGAAAGGATGATATCAATATGATCCTGATCGCACGTTGCCTTTGTATGCGCCGTTATAAGCTCATAAAAATATGCGCTTGCCATTGGGCCGAGGCCACCGAGAATACCCATAAGGGGCTTTCTTTTAATCATTTTGATCTTTCCTTTCTTTTAAGCTTTTATTTACTTTTGGGATAATACACCTTGAACTTCTTATTCTGACGGAGAAGCTGACCGTATACGTATACCATTCTCTTGGGGTTCAGCTTCAGGTCGTACTTATAAAGAAGTGAGCAAGAGGACTTGCCTGCCTTTGCAAGCTCTTTAGCGCGCTTAACAAGCTCCTTATCCTCTGTGTACTCATACGCAACCTTTGCGGGAACGTGATGCCAGAAATGAGCATTTTCGTTCATTATGCAATCATCTCCCTCGTCCTCCCATTTTTCTACGGCAAGACGGGCTATATTCATTCCGCAGCTTGTTACGTAATAGTTACTTCTTCCCTGTCGGAGATTGATCTCAAATGCTCTGAAATCGCCTTCCTTGCCTGTGAACTTAAGGTCGAAATTGGAAAAGCCTGTATAACCGATAGATTCAAGCATATTCTTGATCGCCTCAGCTGCGGGAAGATTTGAAACAGGCTCAGTTACGATCGCGGCGTGGTTACCCAGTCCCTTGGGAGTATGCTCCTCAACCATTGTATGGCCAAGGCACATTGCACGAACCTTACCCTTTTTATCGGAAAAGGCTGTGAGCACTCGCATATGGCTATCGCCGCCCTCGATCATTTCCTGAAGGATCATTCTTTCAGGATAGCCGGACTTATAAATAGTTCTGATTATTTCAGCCGCCTCTGCGGGATCCTTTGCAAAGTACACCTTCTTCATACCGATGAAGGAGAACTTCCAATAGTCCACGCTTGAGGAGGGCTTGATAACGATGGGATATGTAAAGCCGAGAGCCTCTTCTGTAAGCTGATCCTCTGTGAATTCGGACGTCAGTACAGACGTTTTGGGATAGGGGATGCCATACTTTTCGCATATCTCGTAAAACTCCGCCTTCTTCTGAATAAGCGTATAAAGCTTTTCATCAGGACAAGGAGCTACAAACTGAGGAAGCTCGGCATGGCGGCGGATGATCATTGCCGCATAATCGTCCGTGCAACCGAAGAGGTAAAGCGCTTCTCCCTCGTGCTCCTTTGCAAACGCTGTGAGCTCGCGGATCATCGTTTCCTCGTTATCGATATCGGGAACGACCTTGAAGTTTATTATCTTAGAGCCCTTTGTTGCAGAGATCTCATATCTGCCGAAGGCATAGGAGGAAACTCCGTAAGCCTCGTGGAAGGCTCTTGCAAGGTTATAGCAATTAAGGTCTGCGCCAAGCAGAACGGGAGTTATTTTCATTTTAACGTCCTCACTTAAAATCTTTTTCCGCCAAAGAACTGCTCGTGCCATACAAGGAAGGTATATGCTGTCCAGATCTTGCGGCGGTTATGCGCAGGGTCTGCAAGCATTGCCACAAGCTTGTCCACGTCGAAATATTCGGCGGCAACGTCGCTTGTGAATGCGCTCTTTACCTTGGCTGAGAAATCCTTATCCTCAAGCCACTTGGCGATCGGCACGGGGAAGCCCTTCTTCTTTCTGTTTGCCCATTCGTTGGGAAGAGTTTTATTGGAAGCAGTTCTGAGAACCGCCTTTGTGTCATAGGAGATCTTATATTCAGCAGGATATCTTACAGCCTCCTCCATAACCTTCTTATCAAGATAAGGAACGCGAAGCTCAATGGAATGAGCCATGCTCATCTTATCTGCCTTAAGGAGGATATCTCCGGGAAGCCAGAGGTTAAGGTCAAGATACTGCTTTTTCTCAAGCTCTGAAAGGTCCTTCACTCTATCGTAGATAGGAGCGGCAACCTCTGTTGCTGTGGGACCCACTCTGTACTTAGGATTAAGGATATCGTACGCCTCGTTTTCGGGGAATACGAGGGCCTGACCGATGAACCAGTCCTCAGGTCTGCCGCTTCCCTTAATGATGAAGTCGTGTCCCTTGAAATAGGGCAGATGCTTCGTTACGTCGGCCGCAAGGTGACGAAGGGGCGCAGGGATCTTCTTATACTTCTTCATTGCGCCTGTTTCATCGTACCACTCGTATCCGCCGTAGATCTCGTCTGCTCCTTCGCCTGAGAGAACTACCGTTACGTGCTCTGCGGCAAGGCCTGCAAGGAAATAAAGGGGAACGGATGAGGGGTTAGACTGAGGCTCGTCCATATGATACTGAATATCAGCAAACTTCTCAAGGCACTCGTCGCCCTCAAGCATTCTCTTATAGTTACCAACACCGAGGATCTTTGAAAGCTCCTCAGCCTCTGTTGTTTCGTCAAAGCGTGTGCTGTTGTCCTTTCCGGGGTCAAAGCCTACGGAGAAGGTCTTATCGGGCATAAGACAAGCTGTGATATAGCTGGAGTCTACGCCGCCTGAGAGGAAGGAGCCGACCTTAACGTCGCTGATTCTATGAGCCGCAACGCTCTCGCGAACTCTTGCATCGATCTCAGCCGCGCACTCGTCGAAGGAAGCTGTTGTCTTCTTTGTGAAGTCTGCATCCCAATAGCGGGTAACTGTCATCTTGCCGTCCTTCCACACGAAATAGTGCGCAGGGGGCATCTTATAGGTTCCCTTAAAGAAGGTCTCGTTCATTGCGCTGTACTGGAAGGTGAGGTAGGGGCGGAGCGCCTCGGGATTCACCTCGCGTCTGAAGCCGGGATGCTCAAGAAGGCTCTTGATCTCGCTACCGAAGATAAGGCTACCGTCATCTGTTACGCTGTAATAGAAGGGCTTGATACCGAATACGTCTCTTGCGCCGTAAAGAGTGTTAGTCTTTGTGTCCCAGACAACGAAGGCATACATGCCGCGAAGCTTGGAGGCGAGCGCCTCACCGTATTCCTCGAAGCCGTGAACGAGCACCTCGGAATCGCATCTTGTTTTAAAGATATGGCCCTTTGCGATAAGCTCATCGCGAAGCTCCATAAAGTTATATATTTCACCGTTAAAGGTTAAAACAACGGTGCCGTCCTCGTTATACATAGGCTGCTTGCCGTCGGCAAGGTCTATGATGCTGAGACGACGGAAGCCGAGGGCAATACTGTCCTCTTTTGTTTCACCGCCAATATGATAACCCTCCATATCGGGGCCGCGATGGATAATTCTATCTGCCATTCGGCGAAGAACATCTTCTCTTGTTTCAAGAAGTCCTGTAAATCCAACAAATCCGCACATATTGCTAACCTTTCTTAGTTATCAAAAATAAGTTGATTTTATCTATCGTATTATTATACCATACTTTTTCAGAAAAAGATACAGTTATTTTCTTTTTATAAGCACAAATATAAAATTTACTGCAAAAAGAAGACTGAGAGCCGCAGTTGACAGAACGATATAGGTTACGTTTGAGGCTACGAGGGAATACCAGAAAAAGCCGAACGCCGCTATATTCAGAAGAGAGCGGACAAGAAGGCCAAGGCTCTTAAAAAAGCTTCCGTTATGAGTATATTCGATCTTCTTTTTCATAACGTCACCCACCCTATGTAAATTGCTATTGCCGCCTGCACGAACAGTGCCGCCCACAGGGACAAAATGAAATGAAATTTTGTTTTGAATATGGTCTTATGGCGGAGAGCATACATTCCAAGAAGTCCGCCGAAGGCGCCGCCGAAGCCTATCATTGAAAGCAGGATGATTTCGGGGATGCGGCTCTTTGATTCGTTCTTTGATCTTGCCTTGTCAATGGCAAAGCAAGTAAACGTTATAAGGCTTACTACGCCAATTGTTATAAGATATGTCTTTAACATTCTGATTTCCTTTTGTTGAATAAAATAAAAGGGATTTCGCCCGTTGCGACGGGCGACCAAGAAGCTACGCCTCTTGGAACTCCTGTGGGCAATAGGTGTTCCGCGCTCTTCGGAGCGCGTCTTAGGGCGCCGCCCTAATAACCCGCGACCTTTTCAGAAAAGGTCGATAAAATGCCCTATGTCCTATCATATCAAGCAAAGCAAAAAAAGGTGAAAGCCGCAAGCCGCGGCT
>JAZQVW010000073.1:0-3606 GCA_045632025.1 Candidatus Avispirillum sp.
CCCTACAGTTAAATGGAGTTTGTTCGCTAAATTATCGTTTAACGGTATACCCATCGTATGGGCGAGCATCGCTCGTCCGCATTTAATGTATCGTACATTTCTAACGGGCGTTCAAAGAACGCCCCTACGGGTCAAGCGAAAACCAATCTCTATCCCGCCGCCCTATAACACAATCATACATTTTGTATCTGTAATGTTTGTTAATGTTTCATTACGGCGGGAGTAAACCCCCGCCCTACGGGTACATATGAGGCTCCCCTATCTTAGGGGAGCTGTCGAACGCAGTGAGACTGAAGGGTAGACTTCTTAACACAATCATTCTTTTTCTACCCTTCCGTCACAGCTGACGCTGTGCCACCTCCCCTAAGATAGGGGAGGCTCAGCAACAATTTCCCTTTTTATTTTCGGTGGGACGCGGGGAGGGGCTTTTATGAAAAGCCCCTCCCCGTAAATAAATCAATTACTTGTTTTCTTCTTTTTCCTCAAGAGCGCGACCTGTGAGGCTACCTGCGAGGATGATCTTTCTTTCATCATCCGTGAGAGTGCCTACGTTGAAGGTGTGCTTTGTGAGAGTGCCGTTTTCGCTGTGATAGAGATATCCGTCAAAGCTTTCAGCGCCTGTTTCGATCGCCTCGCGAACACCGGGAATGATTACCCAGTCGCCGCAGGAGATCTCGCCTTCGCCATTACCCTTGCACTTGCCGATATCCATTTCATCGCAGCGGAGGGGGAGCATACCCCAGTTGATAAGGTTGGAGCGATAGCGCTTTGTAGCGTAGTCACGGGCAATATTAGCCGCGCCGCCGAGAACTCTCTGGCAGGATGCCGCCTGCTCTCTTGCGCTTCCGTCGCCGGGACGAACTGCGCAAACAAGGCTTGCTACGCCGATTGTGCCGAAGAGAGCGCCGTTTTCCTCTTCATACTTTGCAACTGCCGCCTGAAGTGTTTCCTCAACTGTCTCAGAAATAAGGCTTGCGTCGTATTCCTCGCCGTCAGCCTTCTTAGCTGTTGCCGCAACTGCGTCAGCGCGGTCAACGTACTCGGGATCGCGACGGGAAAGTGTAAGTCTGGAGAGACGGAAGGGGTTGGAGCGGTAGGAGGAGGACTCGCCGGAGGGAATAAGCTCGTCTGTTGTTGTAACGTCGTCGTCAATAACGCTTGCAACGCCGAGAACAACGTTGTCACTAAGCTTCTTCATTCTGGGCCAGTCTACAATGTTGGGGCCGAACTGAAGCTCAACGTCAGCGTTGGGCTTGCCGTAGCCGAACCAGCAACGGTTTTCGTAGATGGACTTGTCAAACTTGTATTCGGGCTTGCTGTATGTTACGTCAAGCTCGTCAGCCGCTGTGAGCACGCCGCCGTTAGCCGCAGTTGCCGCAATGGAGCGGGCATCCATAAGAGCAACGGATGCAAACTGCTTTTCGCCGGGCTTGGAGCCTTCGCGGTTGGGGAAGTTTCTTGTGGAGTGACGGATGGAAAGACCGCCGTTTGCAGGAACGTCACCTGCGCCGAAGCAAGGACCGCAGAATGCTGTTCTGAGTGTTGCGCCTGCTCTCATAAGGTCGGACGCGATGCCTGTGTCAAGCATACGAACGAATGCGGGCTGAGAAGCAGGATATGCGGAAAGGGCGAATGCATCGGGGCCGATGGACTTGCCGCGGAGAATGTCAGCTGCCGCAGCGAGGTTATCAAAGGTACCGCCTGCGCAGCCTGCGATAACACCCTGGTCAACCTTAACTCTGCCTGTTGCAGGATCGATCTTGTCTGTGAGACGGAGTGTTCCGGGAGCAAGACCGAGCTGTGCCTCGCCCTTAAGCTCAACTGCGCGGAGAATGTCGCCTGCGTTTTCGTTAAGGTCGCGGATAGTGTAAGTGTTGGAGGGGTGGAAGGGGAGCGCGATCATGGGCTCAACCTTGGAAAGGTCGATCTCAACTGCGCCCTCGTAGTATGCCATATCGGAAGGCTCAAGCTTCTTATATGCATCAGGTCTGCCGTGAACTGTGAAATATCTCTCAGTTTCCTCGTCTGTTACCCAGATGGAGGAGAGGCAGGTTGTTTCTGTTGTCATAACGTCAATGCCGTTACGGAACTCGATGGGAAGGTTGCTGATGCCGTCGCCAACGAACTCAAGCACCTTGTTCTTAACGAAGCCGTCAGAGAAAACAGCGCCGATAAGAGCAAGAGCAACGTCCTGAGGACCAACGCCTGCGCGGGGAGCGCCTGTGAGGCGAACTGCAATAACGTCGGGATTCTTAACGTCGTACGTGCGGGAAAGGATCTGCTTAACAAGCTCAGGTCCGCCCTCGCCGATAGCCATTGTACCAAGAGCGCCGTAGCGAGTGTGGCTGTCGCTACCGAGGATCATCTTGCCGCATCCGCTCATCATTTCGCGCATAAATGCGTGAATAACAGCCTGATGCGCAGGAACATAGATAGCGCCGTACTTCTTAGCCGCGGAAAGACCAAACATGTGGTCATCCTCGTTGATTGTACCACCAACTGCGCAAAGAGAGTTGTGGCAGTTTGTGAGAACGTAAGGAAGGGGAAGCTCTGTAAGTCCGCCTGCTCTTGCTGTCATAAGGATACCAACGTAAGTGATATCGTGAGAAGCGAGAGCGTCAAACTTGATCTTGAGATCCTTCTCGTCGCCGCCAACGTTGTGAGCGGCAAGAATGGAGGATGCTATAGTACCCTTGCGGGCAACCTCGGGCGCAGGACCCTCGGTGACAAAGCCGCCGTTTGTATAATAAACGCCGTGTCTTATAAGCTTTACCATTATATATTTCTCCTTTTTGTAAGGTTAAATTCTTAATAATATATTATATCACAACTTTTTCGGCAAAGCAACCCGATTTTATAATAAAAGATGAAGGGAAAAGGAGACTATGCCTTCGCCTAACCCGTAGGGGCGACCATTGGTCGTCCGTTATCAAATATTGAAATTCAGATTCGATCGTTTTCGGACCGCAAGGTTTACCTGTGACGTCGGTCCCCACGGGAAGGCTTCAAATTCCGCATAACCCGTAGGGGCGACCATTGGTCGTCCGTTTTTGCCTTCCCTTTGGAAGGGAAGGTGGCTGAGCCGAGGCGAAGTCGGATGAGATGTAAACATTGCCTCTGAATTCTTTAGTTCAGCCGATTTAAATAAAGCAAACGTTAACCCTTTATTCGCATCTCATCCACCGCAAGCGGTCCCCCTTCCCTTCCATAAGGGAAGGCTTGGTTAGGCTATCAAATTTAGCATAAGCTAAGCCCAGACGCCTCATCCACCACTACGCGGTCCCCTTCCCCCCCGTGGAAGGCAAAAAAATATCCCCTCCGCGTTTTCGGGAGGGGTGTGGGGAGGGTGCAGATGTAATTCCGTCTGTCTCGTAGGGCGGGGGTTTACTCCCGCCGCCTTCAATACAATCATAAATTTTATGTTTTGTTAATGTATGTTGACCTTTGGGCACGGCGGGAGCGAGCCCCCGCCCTACGGGTAATATGAGGCTCCCCTATCTTAGGGGAGCTGTCGAACGCAGTGAGACTGAAGGGTAGACTTCTTAACACAGTCATTCTTTTTCTACCCTTCCGTCACAGCTGACGCTGTGCCACCTCCCCTAAACA
>JAZQVW010000074.1:0-11273 GCA_045632025.1 Candidatus Avispirillum sp.
GTTAAGGACTACGTAACCTACGATGAGCTTGAAGAGGCAGGAGAGATGGAGACTGAAAACGTAAATCTCAGAAACTCTCAGCCCTTGGTTCGCGCAGATGAAGACGTTAAGCACAGAATCCTTCTTGAGGCAGATGCCTTAGGGCATCATATCTCCTATCGCAGAGTTAAAAAGATGAATCAGCTTATTATAGACGGCTGGGTATATGCTCAGGTGGAGATGCTTATAGAGCCTCCCCACGCCCTTCAGGCTATGATAGACGGTCATCTTATAGAGGCAGGTCTTGCTGATATGCCCCATAGCTTTATAAGAGTTGACGGACAGCTTATTGCTAAGAAATTAAGATGGTATTAAAAAAAGGAGATGCTTTTCGCATCTCCTTTTGTTTTGCAATTATTAGTCGCAGAGGTAGTAGCGGCCGTAAGCATCTGCTGCCTTGATCGCTGCAAACACCTTTTCTGCTGTAACCTCGAAGGGCATATTGTGAATTGTTTCACCTTCTACAGAAGCTGCCTTTGCAACCTCCATAAGCTGCTCGTCTGTAACGTTGCCTGCGCCAAGCTCGTTGAGTGTTACGGGGAGGCCAAGCTCGATGCACCATGTGATAACGTCAACAAGCTCTTCCTCAGAAACGTTTTCAAGAACAAGCTGTGTGAGAACACCGAAGGCAACCTTTTCGCCGTGGTACATATGGTGGCATTCCTCAAGAACTGTGAAGCCGTTATGGATAGCGTGCGCGCCTGCAAGACCGCCGCTCTCAAAGCCGATACCGCTGAGAAGTGTGTTTGCTTCGATAACCTTTTCAACTGCGGGTGTGCAAACGCCTGCTTCAAGAGCAAGCTTTGCCTTAACGCCCTCTTCCATAAGAGTGTTGAAGCAGAGCTCAGCCAGCGCCATAGCCGCTGTTGTAACCTTACCGCCGGCGCATGTTGAGCCGTCGCTATTCTTTGTTGCTCTTGCCTCAAAATATGTAGCAAGGGCGTCGCCCATACCTGCAACTGTCAATCTAACGGGAGACTTTGTAATAACCTCTGTATCCATAAGGACCATATTGGGGTTTGCGGGGAGGAAGAGGTATTCCTCGAAAACGCCATCGTCTGTGTAGATAACGGAAAGCGCGCTGCAGGGAGCGTCTGTGGAAGCGATTGTGGGGCAGATGAGAACGGGGAGAGCCTTGTAGTAAGCAACAGCCTTACATGTATCAAGGATCTTACCGCCGCCAACGCCGATAACCATATCGCAGCCGTTTGCTTCAACGATTGCTACAAGGCGGTTGATCTCGTTCTTGGAGCATTCGCCGTTGAAATAATCAAACACGATCTCGCAATCTGTAGCCTTGAAGCTTTCTTCGATTGCCGCGCCAACTCTCTTATATCCGGATGCTGTGATAACGATGAGAGCCTTCTTGCCGTATTTAGCTGCGTACTCGCCGAGCTTCTTAAGCTCGCCTGCGCCCTGAACGTATTTAGAAGGGCTGATGAGAATATTTGCCATTGGTTTGCACCATCCTTATATTAAAATTTAAAATTATTTGCTTTCTGAATTGTCGCCCAGGCGCCACTTGGTGTAAAGAACGCTTGTCCACCATTCGCCGGGCCATTTCTGATAATAAACGGTCATAATAGAGCCGTCGGAGAGCTCAACTGAGCAGGGGTAGCCCATATCGCAGAAAACGTCAAGCTTGTCGTTGAGCATATAGTCCTCAGTCCACGTTTCGCCGTTGTCGTAGCTGACGAGAGCTCTCTCTGCTCTCTTGCCGTTAACGCGGCAGCCGTAGGAGAGGATGATCGCTCCGCTACTATGCACCATAAGGTGGGGAGGAAGTCCCTCAACGCCTGTGGGAACGGGGTCTGTCCAGGTCTTACCCTTATCGTCGGAGAAGGTGGTGTAGATGGTCTCAGCGCATTCTGTGCTGTCGCCGATAAGGCCGTGAACGCGGATAGCGCCGAGAAGGCGGCCGCTTTGAAGTTCTATAACGTGGGGCTCGTGCATATTTTCGTTTGTGATGTCAGCGGAGGGCTGAACTGTGCCTGTATGAGTCCAGGTGTAGCCTCCGTCCTTGCTGGAGTATACGAGAATGGGATTGGGAGCCAGATAATCGGGGTCCATTTCCTTGCCCATATAAACGAGAGTGCCGTCAGCGCAGAGGGAAGGACCGTGAGGCGCTGTTACGGGGATTCTGATAGGGTCTGTCCAGGTAACGCCGTAGTCCTCGGAAACCTTAACGAAGGCCGCGTTGCAAGCCTTATAAACGTCGGGAGGAAGCTTCTTCCAGGCGTTTGTGAAGCCGCCTGCAATAGCCTTGTCAACCGGATCGAACCAATCGTAGCCCTGGATCTGCTCCATATAGTCTTCAGGAGCCTCAGTGAACCAGCTGATAACCATTTTACCGTTGCCGAGATATACGATACCCATATCGCGGTCGTCTGCGTAGGAGTCGTTAACAACGATGGGAGGAGTCCAGGTCTTGCCCTCGTTGAAGCTTACGTACATACAGTTTTTGCCCGTGGGGTCAACGTGGGACATTCTCATAGATGATGCAACTGCATAGAGAACGCCGCGGTCGTCGCGGCAAACGCTGGGCCATCCGTTATACTTAAAGCAAGTATCCTTTAAGTTGTTAACTCTGCCATGCTCGCCGCAAGGGAACATTTCTTTCATAAAAACTGACCATTCCTTTCGGTTTAGCTTTTCGTATAGCATTATTTTAATGCAATTGCCGTATTTTTACAATAGTTTTCACAAAAAATGGCATCAAAAACCCTTCTTATTTAAAAATAATGTTGACACAAAAAAACACATGTGCTATACTTGTGCTACACGGTAGAGGTGCATTTTGCAAAGAGTAGCTTAGGTGTTAAAGGGGTGACCGCCCGTTGCCGGAGTGAAAGGTGCAGGTGCCGAGGGCAGCCTTTGGTTTGGGGCTGAACCGGTTTGAGTGAATAACATCACTCCGACTGTCGCTTTTGCGGAGAGCTATCCGGGTCAAAATGCCCATTTTGTTTCAGTAACAAAAGCTTTTTTGCAAAGTCGACCGTGGTCGACTTTTTATTTTTATACGAGGTACGTTTTTATGAAGAAGACAATTTTCCGCGGCATCGCAACCGCACTTATCACACCCTTTAACGAAGAGGGTATTGACTACGATCAGTTCGGCAAGATCATTGACTGGCAGATAGATTCAGGCATCGATGCTCTCGTTATCTGCGGAACAACAGGTGAGGCCTCCACTCTCACAGACGATGAGCACAGAGGCGCGATCGCTTATGCCGCAAAGAAAGCGGCAGGCAGAGTTCCGATCATTGCGGGCACAGGCTCAAACGATACAGGCTATGCAAAGGACCTTACAAGATGCGCTTGCGAGGCAGGCGCTGATGCTGTTCTCGTTGTAACTCCTTATTACAACAAGGCAACTCAGAAGGGTCTTATCAATATGTTCACAGATATTGCGGACAGTAGCACTGCTCCCGTTATCCTTTACAACGTTCCCTCCAGAACAGGCGTTAACATCGAGCCCTCCACATACAAGGTGTTGGCTGACCACGACAACATCGTTGGTATCAAGGAAGCTAACGGCAACCTTTCCAAGATCGTTGAAACAATGAGCTACGTTCACGGCAAGCTGGACCTCTATTCCGGTAACGACGACCAGATCGTTCCCCTTATGTCCCTTGGCGGCATCGGCTCCATCTCCGTTCTTTCCAATATTATGCCGAGGGAGACCTGCGAGATCACAAGAAAGTATTTTGCAGGCGATATTGAGGGCGCGGCAAAGCTTCAGTATAAGTATCACGCATTGATCGACGCGCTCTTCTCTGAGGTCAACCCCATTCCCGTTAAGGCGGCTATGGCAAAGATGGGCTTCTGCGACAATAAGCTCCGTCTCCCCCTGACAGAAATGGACGAAGTGAAGGCTGAAAAGATGTACGAGATCATGCGCGGCCACGGCCTTATCAAATAAGAGGTGGCAAAATGATAAAGGTTATTCTTAACGGCGCAGGCGGCAGAATGGGCCGCGAGGTCGAGGAGATCCTCCTTAACGGAGAGGGCGATGCTATTCTTGCGGCGGCAGTTGACAAGAACGTTGCATCCGTTCCCTATTCTAAGCTTTCCGAATACGCGGGCGAGGCTGACGTTATTATCGATTTTTCTCATCACAGCGCAACAAACGAGATAATATCCTATGCTATTGCAAGAAAGCTTCCCGTTGTTATTGCTCCCACGGGCCACACGGACGAGGAAAAGGCGCTTATTATGGAGGCGGCGAAGTCTATTCCCGTATTCTTCTCTGCAAACCTTTCTCTCGGTGTTGCAGTTCTTGTAAACCTTGCCAAAAAGGCGGCGGCTCTTTTCCCCGATGCGGATATTGAGATCGTTGAGGCTCACCACAACAGAAAGGCGGACGCCCCCAGCGGAACAGCGAAGATGATCGCAGACGCGCTTTGCGAGGTTCGCCCCGAGGCGAATCTTGTTTACGGCAGATGCGGTATGCAGAAGAGAGAAAAGAACGAGATCGGCATACACGCTCTTCGCCTTGGCAATAATCCCGGTATGCATCAGGTAATTATCGCAACAGATTCTCAGACGCTGACTCTTCAGCATCAGGCAGAGTCCCGCAGTGTTTTTGCTGACGGTGCCGTCACCTGCGCTAAGTATCTTGTAGGCTGTGAGCCCGGACTTTACAATATGGAAACAATGCTTTCCGAAGTTCTTAAATAAAACCGAAATGGAAGTTTAGATAATGCTTCACGAAAACCTTTCAGTAAACGAAAAAAATCATCTTGAAATTGCAGGCGTTGACACGGTGGACCTTGCGAAAAAATACGGAACTCCTCTTTACGTTATGGACGAGGAGCGTATCCGTCATAATGCGAGAGTTTATATCAACGCTATGAAAAAATATATGGGAGAGGGCTCCCGCCCCCTCTTTGCAAGTAAGGCTTGCTGCTTCAAGCGCCTCTATTCCATTATCGCCGAGGAGGGAATGGCAACGGACCTTGTTTCCCCCGGTGAATTGTACACTGCAAAGATGGCAGGCTTCCCCCTTGAAAACTCCTATTTCCACGGAAATAACAAAACGGATGCGGATATTGAATTTGCAATAGACTCCGGCGTTGGCCATTTTATTGCGGACAACCGCGAGGAGCTTGACGCTATTTCCCGCATCGCAGGCGAACGTGGCATCACTCAGAAGGTCATCCTCCGTCTCACACCCGGCATCGATCCTCATACACAGGCGAAGATCTCAACGGGCAAGGTGGACTCTAAGTTCGGAACTGCTATTGAAACAGGTCAGGCTATGGAGATCGTTCGTTACACACTTTCTCTTGCAAATATTGAGCTTGAGGGCTTCCATTGCCATATCGGCTCTCAGATCTTTGAATACGAATCCTTCTCCGATGCGGCTGAGATTATGCTCCGCTTTATGAAGGAGGTCAAGGAAACCCTTTGCTATGAGGTTCCCGTTCTCAATCTTGGCGGCGGCTTTGGCGTTCGCTATGTTGAGAGCGATCCCGCAATCGATTACGAGGCAAACATCCGCGGCCTTGCAGCTCTGATCAAAAAGCATTGTGAGGAGCTGGGGATCAATCAGCCCACAATTCTTATGGAGCCCGGCCGCAGCATCGTTGCTGACAGCGGTCTCACTCTTTACACAGTCGGCTCTCTTAAGACCATCACAGGCTATAAGAGCTATGTTTCCATTGACGGCGGTATGCCCGACAACCCCAGATACGCTCTTTACGAATCCGATTATACGGTGCTTCTTGCAAATAAGGCAAACGATAAGGCAGAGCTGCAGGCAACCGTTGCAGGCAGATGCTGCGAAAGCGGAGATCTTATTCAGGAGGATGTTATGCTCCCGAGAGCTGAGCGCGGCGACACTATGGCCGTGCTTGTAACGGGCGCTTATAACTACTCTATGGCGTCTAACTATAACCGTCTCCCCCGTCCCGCGGTGGTTATGGTGCGTGACGGCGACAGCTACGTTGCCGTAAGACGCGAGACCTACGAGGATATTTGCAGAAACGATATGTAATATATCCTTCGTTACAATTTTATATTAACCGAGGCAAAAGCTATGAAAAATATGCATTTTAAAAGAAAGCTTCCCGTTCCGAAGGATATTAAAGAGCAATATCCCGTAACGGAGGAGCTTGCTAAAATAAAAGCGGCTCGCGATGAGGAGATCGCAAAGGTATTCAAGGGCGAAAGCGACAAAATGGTTCTCGTTATCGGCCCCTGCTCGGCTGACCGAGAGGATGCAGTTCTTGATTATTGCTCCCGCCTTGCAAAATTGCAGGAAAAGGTTTCCGACAAGATCGTTATCATCCCCCGAGTTTACACAAACAAGCCCAGAACAACGGGCGACGGCTACAAGGGAATGGTTCATCAGCCCGACCCCGAGGCTGCTCCCGATATTCTTGAGGGTATCATCGCCATCAGACGACTTCATACGACCGTTCTTCGCGAAACAGGACTTTCCACAGCGGATGAAATGCTCTATCCCGATAACCACAGATATCTTTCCGATCTGCTCTCCTACGTTGCCATCGGCGCGCGTAGCGTTGAAAATCAGGAGCATAGATTGACCTCCAGCGGTCTTGAGATCCCCGTTGGTATGAAGAATCCCCCCTGCGGAGATTTCTCCGTTATGCTCAATTCGATTATGGCGGCTCAGCATAAGCATTCCTTCATCTATCGCGGCTGGGAGGTTGAAACTGACGGTAATCCCTTGGCTCATGCCATCCTTCGCGGTTACGTTGATAACTACGGACATTCTCTGCCCAATTATCACTATGAGGATCTTGCAAACCTCTATACTGCGTATAAGGCAAGAGGCCTTGAAAATATGGCGCTTATCGTTGACTCCAACCATGCAAACTCCGGCAAGAAGTATAACGAGCAGGAGAGAATCTGCAAGGAGGTTCTCCACGCTTGCCGCCACAGCGCTGATATTAGTAGCTACGTTAAGGGCTTTATGATCGAATCCTATATTGAGGACGGCAATCAGAAGATCGGAGAGGGCGTCTACGGTAAGTCCATCACCGACCCCTGCATCGGCTGGGAAAAGACAGAGCGTCTCGTTCTCGATATTGCCGATCTTATCTAAATATGATTTTTGGGGGACTAACAAGTCCCCCTTTGTCACTTTATAAATTGAAAAAACAGGAGGAAATATGCAGTTTTTATATTTTCTTGAGGGGCTGAGAGCCCCGATTCTCACGGCAATAATGTCCTTTTTCACTCTTTTTGGCGAGGAAACGGTCTTCATCGTGCTTGCAATGCTCCTTTTCTGGTGCGTTGATAAATACGAGGGCTATTATATGCTCACGGTGGGCTTTCTCGGAACGCAGATAAACAATTTTCTGAAGGTGAATTTCAGAATCGACCGCCCCTGGGTGCGCGATCCCCAATTCCATGCCGTTGAATCGGCAATTCCCGGTGCGGGCGGATATTCCTTCCCAAGCGGTCATACTCAGTCAGCTGTTGGCGCATTCGGCGCTGTTGCAAGATGGGAGAAAAATAAAGTTATCCGTATCATCTGCATCGCTCTTTGCATAATCGTTCCCTTTTCAAGAATGTATCTTGGAGTGCACACCCCTGCCGACGTGCTGACATCCATCGGTATCGCCCTTGTGATGATATTCGGCCTCTGCCCCGTCTTCAGACGTGTCAAGGATTCCCCCAAGGCCATGAGGATACTTATGGCAATAATTCTCGCCTGGTCTGTTTTCCAGCTTCTCTTTATGGAGCTTTACGCCTTCCCCGAAACAGCCGACCCCGAGAGAATTATGAGCGGAGTTAAGAATACCTATAAAATGCTTGGAGCCATTGCAGGACTTTGGGTGGTGTTTGAATTAGATATTCGCTTTATCCGCTTTGAAACAAAGGCTCCCCTTTGGGCGCAGGCGGTGAAGCTTTTAGTCGGTCTCGGGCTGTCCCTTGCAGTTAAAGAGCTGGGCTATCTTTTGTTCGGCGCGTTTATTCCCGAGCCTGCCGACCGCGCATTTACGTATTTTGTGATGGTGTTGTTCGCAGGCGCAGTTTGGCCTATGACGTTTAAATGGTTTAAGAAAAAGTGATGCTTATAGTCCCGATGGGGGGTAAAGAAAAGAAATTATTGTTGACTTGCGCTTCTGCGGGTGATATAATTCTTTTATTAGGTATCTTTTAATTATATGAGGTAAATTATTATGAAATGGACATCTCTCAACGATCTGCGCGAATCCTTTCTCGCATTCTTTGAGTCTAAGGAGCATCTTCGCTTAAACAGCTTTTCTCTTGTTCCCATAAACGATAAATCCCTGCTTCTCATTAACTCCGGTATGGCGCCTATGAAGAAGTATTTCACTCGTGAGGAAGAGCCTCCCCGCGATCGCGTTTGCACATGCCAGAAGTGTATCCGTACAGGTGATATCGACAACGTTGGTAAGACAGCTCGCCACGGCACGTTCTTTGAAATGCTCGGCAACTTCTCCTTCGGTGATTACTTCAAGACAGAGGCTATCACATGGAGCTGGGAGTATCTCACAAAGGTTCTTGAAATTCCCGAAAACCTTCTCTATCCTTCCGTTTACGAGCAGGATGACGAGGCTTTCGAGCTTTGGAATAAAATGATCGGCATCCCCGCTGAGCGTATCGTTCGTATGGGCAAGGCTGACAACTTCTGGGAGCACGGCAGCGGTCCCTGCGGTCCTTGCTCCGAGATCTATTTCGACCGTGGTCCTGAAAACGGCTGCGGCAGCCCCGATTGCTATCCCGGATGCGAATGCGACAGATTCATTGAGATCTGGAACAACGTATTCAGCCAGTTCTCCAACGACGGCGAGGGCAACTACACAGAGCTTGAAACAAAGAATATCGACACAGGTATGGGTCTTGAGCGTCTCGCTTGCGTAATGCAGGGCGTTGGTAACCTCTTTGAGGTTGACACCATCAGAAAGATCCTTGACACAGTTTGCGCTCTTTCCGGCAAGACTTACGGAGCTGACGCAAACAACGACGTTTCTATCCGTGTTATTACAGACCATATCAGAAGCGCTACGTTTATGATCTCCGACGGCGTTATTCCCTCCAACGAGGGCAGAGGCTACGTTCTTCGTCGTCTCCTTCGCCGCGCTGCTCGTCACGGCAAGCTTCTCGGCATTGAGGGCGCATTCCTCGGCAAGCTTTGCGACGTTGTTGTAGGTGAAAGCTGTGGAGCATATCCCGAGCTTTCCGAAAAGCACGACTATATCAAGAAGGTTATCTCCATGGAGGAGGAACGCTTCGAGGCAACTATCGATGCAGGTCTCAACATCCTCTCCGGTATGCTTGAAAACGCAAAGGGAACACTTTCCGGCGAGGACGTGTTCAAGCTTTACGACACGTTCGGCTTCCCCATCGACCTCACTCGTGAGATCGCAGAGGAGAAGGGCATTGCAATTGACGAAGAGGGCTTCACAGCTCTTATGAAGGCTCAGAAGGAAAGAGCAAGAAATGCAAGAGCAGACCTCTCCAGCTGGGAAAGCGCAGGCAACGATGCTCTTGACGACGTTGCTAAAACAGAATTCACAGGCTACACTGAGCTTGAAAGCCAGGCAACAGTTCTTGCTATTCTCGCTGATGAAAATAACGACAGCACAGTAAGCATCGTTCTTGACAGAACACCCTTCTACGGTGAGGGCGGCGGTCAGGTAGGTGACACAGGTGTTATCTGCTGCGGCGATCTTACTATCAAGGTCGTTGACACAAAGAAACTTGACGGCGTTTATATCCACGTTTGTGAGCTTGGCGACGGCGCTATCTTCGTTGGCGATCCCGTTGTTGCAAAGGTTGACCGCGACAACCGTCTCGCTATTATGCGCAACCACTCCGGCGTGCATCTTCTTCAGGGCGCTCTCCGCGCTGTGCTTGGTACTCACGTTGAGCAGGCAGGCTCCTACGTTGATGCACAGCGTCTCCGCTTCGACTTCTCTCACTTCGCTGCAGTAACAGCAGAGGAGCTTTCAAAGGTAGAAGCAATGGTTAACGAGGAGATCATGGCGGCAGTTGCTATCGAAACCGTTGAAACTGATATTGAATCCGCAAGAAAGATGGGCGCAATGGCTCTCTTCGGCGAAAAGTACGGCAAGATGGTTCGCGTTGTTAAGATGGGCGAATTTTCCACAGAGCTTTGCGGCGGTACACACGCTCAGAGCACAGGTAATCTCGGTCTCTTCAAGATCATTTCCGAAACAAGCGTTGCGGCAGGCGTTCGCAGAATCGAAGCAGTTTGCGGTCTTGGCGTTCTTTCCCTTATGGCTGAAAAGGACAAGCTCATTTCCGACACAGCTTCTGCTCTTAAGAGCGCAAACGTTAACGATATTGCAAACAAGGCTGTAAGCACACAGGCTGAGATCGCAAGACTTAAGCGCGAGCTTGACGCTCTCAACTCCAAGATGGCGGCAGGCAAGCTTGACGATATCCTTGCAAGCGCGAAGACTGTTGGAAGCGTAATGCTTGTATCTGCTGATTTGGGCGCAGTAACAGTTGATGCGGCTCGTGATCTTTGCGACAAGATCAAGGATAAGTATCAGAATGCAGTTGCAGTTCTTGCTATCCACGATGGCGAAAAGCTGAACTTCGTTGGTATGGCAGCTCCCGAGGCAGTTAAGGCAGGCGCACATGCAGGTAAGCTTATGGGCGCAGTTGCGGCAGTTTGCGGCGGTAAGGGCGGCGGACGTCCCGATTCTGCAATGAGCGGCGCAAAGGATCTTTCTAAGATCGCTGATGCTCTCGCTGAGGCTGAAAACATCCTCGCAGGTATGCTTAAGTAATAAAATAAACACCGCAGATCAAAAATCTGCGGTTTTTCTTTGCCCTCCCTTGGGGGAGGGGGTTAGTGCTGCTAAAACGATTAAGTATCGTTTTAGCAAGCGGTGTCATCCAAAGGGCGAGTGAGCAGAGCTGAGTGTACCGAAGCGATAGCTCACGACACAAGACGATGACTGGAAGCAGCGGTGGGTGAGGAGTCTGGGCTAAGATCAACAAAATCAAAAGCCTAGACGCCTCATCCGTCAGCCTTACGGCTGCCACCTTCCCCCCGGGGAAGGCTATATAAAAAGCCACCTCATCTGAGGTGGCTTTTATCTTTAAATCTTGCCTCGTTTGATAACCTCCCACGCTCTACGGTAGGTCTTGTCCCTGCTGATAGAGGTGAGCATCAGTATCTTATGTCTTGTTGAGTCAAAGGCGTATTTTTTATCGTCTGTGAAGACGGGAGCTGTGATAACCTCCATTTCAGCGCAATC
>JAZQVW010000075.1:0-2303 GCA_045632025.1 Candidatus Avispirillum sp.
CTAAGTATGAGGACGTTCCTGCTAAGGTAAAGAAGAGAATCGTTGCAGACCTTGATAAGGCGTACGTTCCCCTTTGCCCCGTTCTTCCCGTTATCGAAACTGTTCACGACAGAATAACACTTGAGGTGTTCAGAGGATGTATCCGCGGATGCCGCTTCTGTCAGGCAGGATTTATCTCCCGTCCCGTTCGTGAAAAGAGCCCCGAGGCCCTTTGCGAGCAGGCGAGGATCATTGCCGAAAACTCCGGCTATGACGAAATATCCCTTTCCTCTCTTTCTATTTCCGACTATTCCAAGGTAAATACTCTGACAGACAGACTCCTTGAATGGACAAACGAATCAAAGATCAATCTTTCTCTCCCCTCTCTCCGCGCAGACAGCTTCACAAGAGAGCTGATGGATAAGATATCAACAGTTCGCTCAAGCACACTGACCTTCGCGCCCGAAGCTGGAAGTCAGCGCCTTCGTGACGTTATTAATAAGAACATCACAGAGGCGGATATTCTCCGCGCTGCAGGAGTTGCATATTCTGCAGGCAAGAGCCAGGTCAAGCTGTACTTTATGAACGGTCTCCCCTATGAAACTCTTGAGGATGTTGAGGGCATTCCCGCTCTTGCTAAAAACGTTATTGAGGAGTATTACAGAACTCCTAACAGAAATAAGAAGCGTCAGCCTCAGGTAACAATCAGCGTTGCATGCTTTATCCCCAAGCCCTTCACACCCTTCCAGTGGGAGGCGCAGAACACAGCTGAGGAGCTTGAAACAAAGCAGAAGCATCTCCTTTCCTGCCTTACAGACAGAAAGATCAGATATAACTATCACGATGCAAAGGTTTCCCGAATTGAAGCGGTGTTTGCCCGCGGTAACAGAAACCTTGCTCCCGCTATCCTTGAAGCAGTTAAGCGCGGTATGCGCTTTGATGCCTGGGAGGAATATTTCGATTATGAAAAGTGGATGGACGTGTTCGCGGCAGTTGGCGTAGACCCTGCGTTCTATGCAAACCGCGCAATGGCGGACGATGAGATCCTTCCCTGGGATATGATCGATTGCGGCGTAACGAAGGAATTCCTTCTTTCCGAGCGCCATAAGGCGGCAAATGCGGCAACAACTCCCTCTTGTAAGGATAAGTGCTCAGGTTGCGGAGCTAATAAACTTGTTGATAAGGAATTCTGCCGTTGGTGCCCCGGTCATAAGGAAGAGGAGGCTGAATATCTCGGCCATAACCTTAAGCCCTTTATTCCTCGCGCAGAGGATGACGATAGCAAGCGTGATGCCCGCGGCGCAGGTCCTGCAAAGAACCCCGGTGCAAAGGCTGTTCGCACAGTTCGCTTCAGATATACAAAGGGCGGCGCCCTTACTTACGTTTCTCATCTTGACGTCCAGAGAACCTTTATGCGCTCCATCGTTAAGAGTAAGCTTCCCGTGTATTACACAGAGGGCTTCAACCCCATTCCCAAGCTTGTGTTTGCATCCCCCCTGTCCGTAGGCTCTGCGGGCGAAAACGAGCTTGCTCAGATCAAGCTTACAGAAGAGGTGTCCGATGCAGACGTAAAGGCGGCTCTCTCTGCGGCAATGCCCGATGGCGTTGTTATCCACGAGGTGTACACGCCCGAGGTGGACTTCAAGAAGATCAAGTGGGCTGAAAACGAGATAGTTCTCGTTGGTGACTATAACGGTTCTGATCTTTCGAAGGTAAAGGAGCTTCTTTTGGGTCCCATGGTAGTTCTCAAGAGAACAAAGAGCACCGAGAAGGAAGTGGATATCAGTCAGTTCATCCGTAGCGCAGAGGCTGAGCTTGAGTGCGGCAATATAGTTATCCGCGCGGTAACCTGTGCTGATAATACAAACTTCCTTAACCCCTCTTACATAGCAAAGGCTGCAATGGCGGCTCTTGGCGGAAACGGATATTTCACAATCGTTCGTAAGCAGCTTATGGCAGAGGATGGCAGTATCTTCAGATAATCAAAGTATCCTGTCGATGGAAAAGCCGGCGGCTTCCTTCATATCATTCAATAGTACAAGCACAGCGTCTCGTGATGCGATGAGCTCCTCTGTGGAGACAGCATTTCTCAGAAAGCACATTTCCGCCTCTATCTTGTCGGTGGTGGTGTGGCTTGTTGTAAGATTGAAGAAGTCTTTGTGCCTGTTCCATAAATTCAATATATGATCAGCATGTTGTCCGTCGGTCTTTTCGGGCAACTCCTCGAGCGCCGTTATGATTTCTGCGGATCTTTCGCAGAACGTAACGGCGTTTATTGCTGTCAGCGAAACTACGGTGAGAAAAATAAGTATGGACGTAAGAAA
>JAZQVW010000076.1:0-3003 GCA_045632025.1 Candidatus Avispirillum sp.
AAGATTTTTGCGAGATATTACAAAAGACTAAATCCGAAATATCGAGCAAAAATCAAGAACGAATCCCTTACGCCGTGCCAAAAGATGCAGATGATACGAGGTATCGTCTGCATTCTTTGTTTTTTGCACAAGTTCCCAAAACAAAAAGCCTATCACAACGTGATAGGCTTTTCTCTTACTTATTCTTACTTGTCAAACGCGTTCTTGCGCCTGCGGCGATATGGAAGATCAGCGAGATCGCCATCAAGCCGCCCGCAATACCCATAGCCACGGTCATGGTCTGACCGAGATACGCCCACGCGGCCTCGTGATCCTTGGATATAAGGCTGACCATCGTGCGGTAAAGGCTTCCTCCGGGCACTATCGAAATAGCGCAGGGGAAGATAAATATTATAGCAGGAGCGCGCATCAAACGGGCGCATATCTCGGAATACACCGCCGAGAACACCGACGCAAAAAACGAAGCGGCGAAAAGAAGCCCGAATGCTCCGTTTATAACGTAATAAATAAGATATGCAACGCCACCGCCAATAGCCGCCCAAGGCAGATATTTTGCTCTCAGTCTGAAGAGTATCGCAAAGGACACGGTAGCTATCACAGCGGAAACCATCTGAACGATAAACTCAATTCCCCACATTACGCGATACCTCCCATCAAAACCATTGCAAGAAGATATCCTGCGGCAATCATCAGCGCCGCAAGAATACACTGAACAGTCTTAAGCGTTCCCGCAAGCAGGTCACCGCAAAGCAGGTCACGGAGAGCCGTGTTGAAGGACAAACCGGGGATAAGAAGCATGATAGTTCCTATCATTATCATTCCCGCATCGTGCCCGATACCCATTCTCATAGCAAGACAGGTCAAAAGACCGCCAAAGAACGATTGAAGCGCAAGCTTCGCAAGGCGGTTGATTCGGTCAATGGGGATCATATCCACCACGTAGATTATCGCTCCAATAACAGCCGCCACAAGACCGTCCCAGATATCTCCGCCAAAAAGAATAGCAAAGGAGCAGGCAACGATCGTCGCCGCAATAATGCGTATCCACGCGGGATAGCTCTTCTTACGCTTAGCCTCGCGTATCATTCTGTCCACCTCGTCAAAATCGGGGGTGGTGGCGCATATCTCACGGGAAATAGCGTTGAATATTTCAATTTTATGAAGATTATTTTCGGTGCCGTATACTCTTCGTATCTGTGAGGAATATCCTCCGTCCTTCATACGGACAGCGGCAACCATCAACGAGGGTATAGCAAATATCTCCACGTGCACGGCGCCGTATGCCTTGCATATAAGCGTGATAGTGTCCTCCACGCGATTTATTTCCCCACCTGCCTTGAGCATCTCCCCGCCCACGTCAAGGGCGATTCGAAGCATCTCGTCAGCCTCCTTAGAGGTCGACACCTGTCGGGAAACGTCAATGTCCATCAATTTCATCTTTTCACGATCCTTTTTTAGTCGTTATATTGATTATAGCACACTCTGACGCGCAATTCAAGTTTTTCTTGTAATATAAACGAAATTATGGTATAATAATATCTACCAAGAGGACAAGGAGGTTTTTATGAGCAGATCCGCACTTCTTATAATGGCGGCAGGACTTGGCTCTCGCTACGGCGGAAGCAAGCAGGTCGACCGCATAGGGCCCGACGGCGAAATACTTATGCAGTATTCTGTATACGATGCTATACGGGCAGGATTTGATAAAATAGTATTCATAATCAAGCCCCAACACAGAGAGCTTCTCGAGGACGTATGCAAGGATTTTCGTGACAAGGGTGTCGAGATATGCTTTGCGTATCAGGATTTTTCAAGTATTCCCAAGAGCTATAAGATCCCCAAGGACAGAATAAAGCCCTTTGGCACCGTACACGCCGTGCTTTGCGCCAAGGATATCATAAACGAGCCCTTTGCTATTATAAATGCAGATGATTTTTACGGCGCCGATGCATTCAAGACGCTTCACGCTTCCCTTTCCTCGCTTTCCTTCCCCGAGGGAGTAATGGTGGCATACGACCTTGATAAAACGGTTAGCCCCAACGGAGCGGTGACGAGAGGCGTTTGCCAAGAGAAGAACGGATACCTTGAGGGCATAGCCGAGGTCTACGACATAGGCATTGAACAGGGCGGCTCTATCAGTGGCGCCTCTGTGGGCGCGCTTAACCCTAAAAGCCCTGTTTCTATGAATATGTGGGGATTTGCACCCGAGATATTCGACCTTATGCAGAGCTCCTTTGAGGAGTTTCTGGCGGGAATTAAAGAGGGGGATACCAAGGCAGAATACGTGCTTCCGAGCTTTGTAGGCAAGGCAATATCAAACGGCGATATTAAGATAAAGGTTCTCAGGACCGATTCCGAATGGTTTGGAGTGACCTATCAGGCAGACAGACCCGCCGTAGCAGAGCGTCTGCTTCAAATGAAACAAAAAGGCGTCTATCCTGCGGGGTTGAAGTAACTTTAATATCGATTTTTCGTTCTTTTCTTTCGAGAAAAGAACCAAAAGAACTTGAAAAAGGAAATAATTATTACGCACTACGACAAACGTGGTGCGTAATTTTTTGTTGGTTATTTTTTGTAGGGGGCGACGTCCTCAGCGCACCGTTTAGGAACACAAGTAAATAAAAAGCCTTCTCCTATGGAGAAGGTGGCGCGACAACGGAGCGACGGATGAGGAGAACGGGTTAAGATATTTTCAAAAGCAAAGTGTTACATAGCAAACACCCACCTTCTCCTCATCCACCGCAAGCGGTCCCTCTTCCCCAATGGGGAAGGCTTTATGCCCATAAAAACGACAAGACCACGAGGCGTATGCCTCGGGGTCCGTCGTCTTAAAACGCGGTACCGCTAACCTTCAAACAGTATTCGCGTTTTTCAAAACAGTTCAGAATTTAACTGATTTTAAATGCTTTTACCTGTTAATGGACGTCAATTACTGAGCCTTAGCAACGATTGCGCCGGTGAAAGTAATGGTATCCTCGTAGGTACCAGCAGCGGTAGGAGCCT
>JAZQVW010000077.1:0-6609 GCA_045632025.1 Candidatus Avispirillum sp.
ACAGAATTTCAGGAGATCTACAATCTGGACGTTGTTGAGGTTCCCACAAACAAGCCCATGATCAGAGTGGACCGCAGTGACGTTGTTTATAAAACAGTTGCAGGCAAGGACAGAGCTATCATCAAGAAGATCAAGGAGTGCCACGCAAAGGGACAGCCCGTTCTCGTTGGTACGGTTTCCGTTGAGAAGTCCGAGCTTCTTTCAAAGAAGCTTAAGATGGAGGGTATCCCCCATAACGTTCTTAACGCTAAGTATCACGAAAAGGAAGCTGAGATCGTTGCTCAGGCAGGTAAGCTTGGCGCAGTAACCATTTCCACAAATATGGCAGGACGAGGAACTGACATTCTTCTCGGCGGTAACGCAGAGTTTCTTGCAAAGAGCCAGATGCGCCGCGAGGGCTATGAAGAGGAAATGATCATGCTGGCAACAGGCTCCTCTCAGTCTGTTTCCGAGGAGGTTTTTGCCGCAAGAGCTTATTTCAAGGAGCTTTATAATAAATATCAGAGCGAGATCCGCCCCGAGGCCGAAAAGGTTTGCGAGGCAGGCGGTCTCTTCGTTATCGGTACAGAGCGCCACGATGCCCGCCGTATCGACAATCAGCTGAGAGGTCGAAGCGGACGTCAGGGTGACCCCGGTCAGTCAAGATTCTATATCTCTCTTCAGGACGATCTTATGCGCCTCTTCGGCGGCGACCGTATGTACAATATGGTAAACCGTCTTGGCGGAGCGCTTGGCGAGGACGATCCTATTGATCTTAAGATGCTTTCCGATGCTATTGAAAGCGCACAGCGCAAGGTTGAAGACAACAACTTCCAGCGCAGAAAGAACGTTCTTGCATACGACGACGTTATGAATCAGCAGAGAACCATCATCTATAAGCAGCGCCAGGAGGTGCTTGAGGGTGGATCTCTTAAGCAGAAGATGCTTTCCATGATAGAGGGAACCATCGGCGACAGCGTTGAACAGTTTTTACACGAGGATGATATGTCCCTCTGGGATCTTGCATCACTCAAGGCTAAATATATGGGTCTTCTCTGCAAGGAGGATGACTTTAACGATCTCGGCACAAATGCTTCCGAGGCAAGAAGCGCCGTTCGCGAAGCGCTTCTCTCCCGCGCTATGAAGATATACGAGGATAAGGAGCAGAACGTATTCGGAGAAGAGAACTTCCGCGAGGTTGAAAGAGTTGTTCTTCTTCGCAACGTTGACCAGAAGTGGATGGACCACCTTGAGGCAATGGATTCTCTTATGGAGACCATCGGCCTTCAGGCATATGCTCAGCGTAACCCCATCAGCGAATACAGAATCGTTGGCGCAGATCTCTTTGACGAGATGGTTATGATGATCCGCGACGACACGGTCAGAATGCTTCTCTCCGTTATGCCTCGCGAGCAGATCAAGAGAGTTGAGGTTGCAAAGCCCGTGGCTGCAGGATTTGCAGGCGCAGGCGACGGAACTCTCAAGAAGAAGCCCGTTGTTAAAAAGGCATCCGAGAAGATCGGACGTAACGATCCCTGCCCCTGCGGAAGCGGCAAAAAATACAAGAAATGTTGCGGAGCAAATAACAACAATGAAGAAAACTAAGGCTCTTGGAATTATGATGATGGCCGTGGGCGCGTTCTTTCTCATCAACCCCACGGTGAATATTATTGATATTATTCCCGATTTTATCGGATATTTGCTGATCGTTCTCGGAATCGACCGCCTGGCTGATATGGAGGACCATTTTGCAGAGGCAAAGAAGGGATTTGTTTTGCTGACGGTTGTCAGCGCGGCAAAGACAGCCTCCTGCCTCCTTCTCTCCGTTATTGACGGAACCTTCGTTATCCTTCTTTCCTTTGCTTTTGCATTGCTTGAGGCTCTGTTCTTCATCCCTGCAATGACAAAGCTCTTCGGCGGCTTTAATTATTACGGCCTCCGTCTCGAGAGCAAGGCCTGCGAGGGCATTTACAAAAAGGCTTACGTAAAGGACGAGAACGGCAATAAGGTAAATACGATGAAGAAGGCTCGCTCATCCGATTCCATTCTTGCGCTTTCCGTTATTGCATTCGTTATCCGCGCACTTTGCTATTTCCTTCCCCAGCTTCCCACTTTGTTCTCCTACGGTGATTCTGCCGTTATCAACGGAGAATACGTTCGTGATATGGCGGATTTCATTCCTCATATGTACGTGCTTTGCGCAGTTGTGGTTCTGGCGGTTTCTCTCCCTTGGGCCATCAGCTTTTGCAGATATATCAAGGGTATCGCAGGAGACGAGGCGCTTATAGCAACCCTTGAGGAAAAGTATAACGAAAGCGTTGCTCCAAATGAAAACTATTTTGCCGAGAAGAAGACAAAGGCTGTGTGGGTGGTTACCATCCTTGCGGCGGTATTCTGCTTCAGCATTTATATTGACTACGTGAATTGGCTTCCCTCAGGTGTTGCCTGCGTATTTTTTGCAGTTGTTGCCCTGATGCTGAAAAAATCATCAAGAGCGGCTGTTCCCACGGCAGTTTTCGGCTTTTTGGGAATCATCCCCTCCGCCCTTGAGGTGATCCTCCAGTATCAGTATACGGAGCTCAAGTATACACCCTCATCATTCCTTTACGGAATCGGACAGTCCAAGGTGCTGTATCCCCGAATCATAGTTGCAGAGGCAGTGAGCGCAGTTTTCCTTATCGTTTGCATCTGGCTTGCGGCTAAGTGCATCGAGGGAATGATCCGCGAGCATTGCGTGCTTTATGAAAAGTCCCGACCCGAAACAAGAGGCGGCAAGGGCGGCGAGCTGTGCGCGTCCATTATGAGAGAATATAGAATCGCATTCTCTCTTATGACGGCAATGGCGGTAGTTTCCGCTTTCCACGGATTCGTTGCTGTTTACTATCCTGAAATATGGATACTCAATATTCTGCTTGGCGTTGTAATGGCAGTTTTCCTTTTCCGTGCCCACGCGATCGCGCACGACGATCTTTACGACAGACTTACAGATCGCACCTAATAGTTTTTATTGACTAATTTTGTCAGATGTGTTAAAATATTGACATGAATTTAATAACGAAAGGAAAACTCAATATGAAAAAGTTTTTCAGCGATTTTAAAGCATTCGCTCTGAAGGGCAATATCATCGATATGGCAGTCGGCGTTGTAATCGGCGGCGCATTCGGTAAGATCGTAACATCTCTTGTAAATGATATCATCTCTCCCCTTATCAGCCTTGCAACAGGTAAGGTTATGCTCACAGACCTTAAGTATGTGTTCCAGGAGGCAGTTCTTGATGAAGCAGGCGTTGTTGTAACACCCGAATCCGCGCTTATGTACGGTAACTTCATCCAGACAATTATCGATTTCCTTATTATCGCATTCTCCATCTTCGTTGTTCTCCGTGTTGTTATGAACGCGCAGAAGAAGTTCGAGGAGCTCACAAAGAAGAAGGAAGAAGAGGTTGTTGAGGAAGCACCCGCAGAGCCTGTTGAAGACGAGCTTGCAGTTCTCAAGGAGATCCGCGAGCTTCTTAAGAAGGACTAATTACATAAAGAAAAAGGAGGCACAGCCTCCTTTTTTGTTATAATTCTAAAAAAAACAATAGAATTCTATAGAAAGTGTTGACAAAACAACAAAGAGATGTTAGAATTCTAATAGAATGACAAGTAAGGACGGTGTAATTCTATGAATTATGAAAAGGTTATTGTGGAATTATTGGGAAGAATACAGGCGCTTGAAGAGCAGGTGGCAGAATTGATGGTCGAACGCGAAGGCAAGGGAGAGGTGAAGAAAATGAAGGTTTCAACCGGAGATATCAGAGAATATATCAAAAACTTAAAAATGGAGGCTAAGGCTAGGGGCGAGAAAGTTCTCGTGCTCAGATCAGGAGACGTGCATAAGGACCTGAACTTAAAGAGCAGATTGCCCATAGTTTGTAATGCTATGTATCAAAGCATGCTCGATGGAGACGTTATTTTGCACACTACTCCTAAGGGATTGTCCTCAACCATAGAGATAGAATATAAGCTTTAAGCGCGAGGTGAATATTATGGCTAGAAAAAGAACTGCAAGCAGAAATCTGGGGCTTTTCATCGGTGGATTTATGTTCGGTCTTGTAAGAGGTATATTTTTTAGAAATAAGTATTAATTTTACGTTGGTTTAAAATAAAAAGCACCCGAAAGGGTGCTTTTTTAGCCTTCCCACATTTATGGGGGAAGGGGGACCACGAAGTGGTGGATGAGGGTAAAAAAGCCTTCTCCAGAGGGAGAAGGTGGCAGCCAAAGGCTGACGGATGAGGGTGGAAAACATAAAAGAATATTGAAAATAATACAATAAAATGGTACAATGGAAGAAAGGAGGTTTTGATATGAAACCATTTTTAGCAATTGATTTAACGTCAGATAAGAAAAACGACAAGATTAACGGAAGTGAGTTCTTAGTTCAAACACCTTCTGCAGGATTATCTGAATCCTTCGACAATTATTCGGAAAAAGTAGAAAACACCGAAAAAGAAGCGAATTTGCCGTTGTTTTTTAATATCGTAAAATGGGTGTGCGCATTTGCTGCGATTATCTTTGCCAGAGGGGTCTTTGGGGCAGACGCTTCTTTTTCTGAAGGATACAAAAACGCTCCTTGGGCTTATTGGATTTTTGGTATTTCTCTTATAGCGTGGTTTGTTTTGTGGGTTTGGGGAAAATGCAAAAGTAAAAAGGTTTTTGAATCGGATGATAGTATGCAGACGATTTCTCACCTGGAATGCGCCGCTTATACTATTTATAAAGACCTTGACGTACCTGATGAAGCAAAAAGCATTGACCTGCTTTCGTTTTTTTATAAAATTAAAGACGGAAATATCAAGGTGCATCAGAAGGGCTTGCAGATACCGCAATATTTCAATCCGGAATTCAAAATTTTTACGGATGATGAAAATTTATATCTTGCAAATCTGGAAGGGAAGTATGCTTTTCCTTGGTCATCAATAGAGAAAGTTCATACGGTGAACAAGCATATAAGTATTGATGGTTGGCACAAAGCAGAACACTTCCAAAAGGGTATATACAAGCAGTTCAAGTTGCAGTCAGATCAGTATGGTTGTGTTCACGGCAAAAACTATTACATTATAGAAATCAAGCATCCGGAAGAGAACTTTGGAATTTATATTCCGAATTATGAATTGCCGATTCTCAGAGAGTACCTGAAGCATATAGAAATAAGCGATTAATAAAGAGCACCCGAAAGGGTGCTTTTTTTAGCCTTCCCACATTTATGGGTTAGTGCAGCAAAAACGATTAAGTATCGTTTTTGCAAGCGGTGTCATCCAAAGTGCGAGTGAGCAGAGCTGAGTGTATCGAAGCGATAGCTCACGACACACGTCGATGACTGGATGCGGTGGGTTAGGGCGAAAGAGTTTCGCTCGTTGCGACGAGCGACCAAGGGGTGCCCCCTTGGAATCCCGGTGGGCAATAGGAGTTCCGTTCTCTGCGGAGAACGGATCAGGGCGCCGCCCTAATAACCCGCGCCCTTTTTTATAAAAGGGCGGCAAAAACGCGACGTTTTGTGCGGCGTGGTCAAAAGGTTTCTCCTTAGTTATTGACTAAAATCGCCTTATATGGTAAACTAACTTTGTATAATATAAAATAAGGAACGGTTTGAAAAATGGCAACTAAATTGTATAAAACATCATTTATGATGCCCTGCCAGGATATGAACGGCACATCATCTCTCCCTCCTCTTTCAAAGCTGAATTTCTGGTGCCGCAATGGTGACTCCGGTGTCGGCGAGGACGATGAGCTCTTCATAGGCTACGGTCATGTTCCCTCTCCTTATCCTTACAAGATGCAGGATATGTACACAAGAGAGCTTCACGATCGTGAAATGCACGCCGTTGTGCTTGAAAACGAATATCTCAAGGCAACCTTCCTTCCCGAATGGGGCGGAAAGCTTATGAGTCTTATTGATAAAGAAAAGAACTGTGACCTGCTTTACTGCAACACAGTTATGCGCCCCTGTAACCTTGCTATCAGAAATGCTTGGACATCCGGCGGCGTTGAATGGAACTGCGGTATTTTCGGTCACAACGTTCATACCTGTGACACTATGTTCACAACAACGACTGAGCTTGATGACGGAACTCCCGTTCTCCGTATGTATGAATACGAGAGAATCCGCCGCGTTGTTCAGCAGATGGATTTCTTCCTTCCCGAGGGCTCCCGTATGCTTTACGTGCGCAACCGTATCATCAACCCCATGCCCACAGTTGTTCCTATGTATTGGTGGAGTAACATTGCTGTTCCCGAAACTCCCGATACAAGAATTATCGTAAACGCAGACAGCGCTTATATGGCTGACAACGGAACAAGCCTTCAGGATATGCTCACGTACAGCGGAGCAGACTGCACTTATCCCATCAACGTTCCTGCGGCTATGGACTTTTTCTATAAGATCCCCGATTTCAAGCGCCGCTACGAGGCTGCTCTTGATGCTGACGGCTACGGTCTTATTCAGACCTCCACATATCGCCTTAAGGGCAGAAAGCTCTTCTGCTGGGGACAGAACCCCGGTGGTGACCGCTGGCAGGAATACCTCACAGAGGATGGCTCCAGCGACAGATATATCGAAATTCAGGCAGGCCTTGCTCATACACAGTA
>JAZQVW010000078.1:0-39736 GCA_045632025.1 Candidatus Avispirillum sp.
AGCAAGCGGTGTCATCCAAAGTGCGAGCGAGCAGAGCTGAGTACATCGAAGCGATGGCTCGCGACACACGACGATGACTGGAAGCAGCGGTGGATGAGGCGTCCGGGCTTCGCTGCACGATGGTTAGAATTTGTAGGGCGGGGGTTTACTCCCGCCGTGCCAAAAGGTCAACATACATTAATAAAACATAAAATTTATGATTGTGTTGAATGCGGGACGTCGAAGGGGTTCCCCGAAACGAGGTTGACGAGTTTTGGGGGTTCCCGTCGAGGGTGCCGTCCCCTACCGTTATCAAATTTCGCATAATCTAAGCCTAGACTCCTCACCCACCGCTGCTTCCAGTCATCGTCGTGTGTCGCGAGCCATCGCTTCGATGCACTCAGCTCTGCTCACTCGCACTTTGGATGACACCGCTTGATAAAACGATCATCAATCGTTTTAATAAGCATTGGAATGCAATAAGTGAATCTGAAAAATCGGGCGAAAAGTTCGTTGATATTTGCAAGGATTTTTTGAACTTAGAGCTCTACTCTTTCGACGTTATGTGGAAATATGCTTTTTTTCACGATTTCAAAAAATCAAGAGCAAAGCACGGCACGATTATCGCTTGTGTTATATTGTTGTTATTGTGTGTCTTGCGCGGAATCGGAAAGGTTCTTTTTTGGAAAGAATCCTTTTGGACTGGTTTTCTCTATCCCTTTGCTATTTCATTAGCAGCATCAGTCATTATTCTACCGCTGTTTTTATTAGGCAAAAAATCTCCCAAGGTTGCATCAATTATCGCAACAGTTCTTTTAGTATTGATAATTTTGTTTTTTATTGGTATATTTTTGCTCATCCTCTATGGAGCTGTCAACGCTATAATTGCATAAAAATGGCGATAATTAAGGAGAAAACAAATGAAAATAATAGAGCTTAATCTGAATGGTTGCAAATACCTTGAAGAAATACATATTAGAATACAGGACGCTTTGGACTTTCCTGATTATTACGGAAAAAATTGGAGCGCTTTTTGGGACTGCATAAATCGTGACTGTGATGTAGATTTCGTAACAATTGTTGGGACCTCAAGTATTTCAAATGATTTAAAAGAATCAGTAAATAAGATGATTGAGATTCTTGAAAGAAACAAGCAATTTTGGAACGGTACGGATTGTCCATTTGACTATGAGATAATAGATTAAAAATGAAACAATGCAAAACGGGCGCACTCAGGCGCCCGTTATTATTTTTATGATCCAATATATAACCCCATAAACTACCCCTGCGGCAGTGCCATAGAGGATAACGGGTCCTGCAATAGTAAATATTTTTGCGCCGACGCCGAGGACAAACCCTACGGCTGCTGTCAATATAGGACACACCATCAAAAAAATATTTACATCAAATCAACGGTGTGGTATAATAATCTTAAAAGAGGTGAGCTTATGCGGCGATTAACTAAGATATTGTTTTCTTTTTTCGTTTCTCTGTTTGTGTGTAGTATTGTCTTAGGATTATTAGGTCGTGCGTTCTGCACTCGCAGCAATGACAACTATACATCAATTCAGCCGGAATCCTTTGTTCCCGACACAATAGAAACAGTTCTCCAAGATGATGATTTAAAACAAATTTATGTATGCTATAATGATGCTAACTGTGTCAATGTGTATACCGAAGAAGGCAAATTTCTTTGGTGTGTAGCTACTCCGTATATGCGAAATTCCTACTTTGAGTTGCAAGATGATAAACTTATCATTTATAACGGGGATGCTTATATTTATGACTCCCAAAACGGTTCTTTTTTGGGAATTGAAAACGAAGAAAACCTAAATTTAAATTATGATTGGGAACAAAAATACGATGACCAATTCAAAAAAGGAAGCTTTTATTTTGACAGTTTTCAAGTTTATAAAGCAAATGCAGATGGTACTTTGACTACCATCGTCAGCCGTCCTTGGTGGCATCACATATTTGATTACTCACTCTGTCTTGGTATAGCTTTCCTTGGTGCGATTGGTATTGGCATAAGTATATTTTTAGAAAAGAAAAAAGATTATAACGCAGTAAAGAAAACTGTTGTTTTCGAAAATCGCAAAGCGAGAATTATCAAAGATTATTTCAAAATAACAACCATCATACACTCGACATATTTTGCCTTAAATATCATCTGCGCCTTTTTTACCGATTGGTTAATCATCGGCATTATCCCGCTGGCTCTCCATATGATTATTTCAAGCATTATACTGCGGAATATGAAAGATCGGTTATCGTGCAAATCAGAGGAAATGCAAGTAATTGACTTCTGGGAAACAACAGAATTTGGTTCTTTTGTGATAGCATTCATTTCCGTCATCATTGTATCTTCAATAGCAGTTTAAGTGGTAAACCGCACCAAGAAATTGGTGCGGTTTTTGTTTAAAACATTGTCGTAAACCAATATATAACCCCATAGACCACCCCTGCGGCAGTGCCGTATAGGATAACGGGACCGGCTATTGTGAATATCTTTGCGCCGACGCCGAGGACAAACCCTTCACCCTTTGAATCCACCGCGGGGGATGCAACCGCGTTTGCAAAGCCCGTGATTGGCACAAGGGTGCCTGCCCCCGCGTGCTTGGCTATGTTATCAAAAATGCCGATGCCCGTCAGCAGCGCAGTTATAAATATAAGAGTCACCGACACGAGAGTGGATGCCATTTTATCGGGCAGCCATATGCCGTAAAGCTGTGATAGCCCCTCGGCTATAAGACATATTGTGCCACCAATCAAAAACGCCTTTGTGCAGTTCTTTTTGGAATCCGTTTTCGTGGCAATCGCCTTGGCATATTTTTTGTAGTATTTCTTGTTTATTTTCATATTTGCTCCTTTTTTTCGTCAAAGAGAGATACATCACGCGGTAGGGGACGGCGCCCTCGACGTCCCGTCCTTACATACACAAAACAAATAAGATGTTTGAAACTTAGATATAATATTATTAATTACAAACACTTCTATCATACATAATAATTTCAAATCATTTCTTTATCGGGACGTCGAGGGCGCCGTCCCCTACCTATTCGGTTTGCGATCATTATAAAATGCTCTGTATAATCCTTTCCCAAGGCAATGTTTTTTAAACTATTTACAATATATTTTTTGACTTTTTCATAAAAATATAATATACTATAATCATCTAAGTGTTAAACTTAAGAAAGGTACGGTATACAAAATGGCATTTTGGGACGAACTTACAAAAAGCGCAAAGGACGCGGCTGCGTTCACTAAAAAGAAGACTGAAGAGCTGACAGCTCTTGCAAAGCTGAAGCTTTCCCTCCACGGGGAGGAATCCAAGCTTGAAAAGTGCTACAGCGAGATCGGAGAGCACTACTACAATTTCCAGCGCAAGGAAGAGGATCACGCGGCTGAGATCGCGGCGCTTCTCCTTGAGGCAGACGATCTGAACGCTAAGATCGCAGAGCTGAAGGCTCAGCTTGCAACTCTTCAGAACGACGTTATCTGCAAGAAGTGCGGCGAGCAGATCCCCGTTGAGGCATCCTTTTGCCCCATCTGCGGCCAGAAGCAGGACGAAGAAGAAATAAGCGAATAATAAAAAAGGAGGCAAAAGCCTCCTTTTTTTATTTCATAAGAAATGAGATAAACGATAATTTAGCGTACTAAGCCTTCCCTGGGGGGAAAGGGGGCGAACCACTTCGTTAGTGGAAGAGGCGTCCGGGCTTCGCTGCACGATGGTTAGAATTTGTAGGGCGGGGGTTTACTCCCGCCGTGCCTAAAGGTCAACATACATTAATAAAACATAAAATTTATGATTGTGTTGAATGCGGGACGTCGAAGGGGTTCCCCGAAACGAGGTTGACGAGTTTTGGGGGTTCCCGTCGAGGGCAACCTCCCCTACCGTTATCAAATTTCGCATAATCTAAGCCTAGACTCCTCACCCACCGCAAGCGGTCCCCCCTCCCCCATGGGAGGGCTAAGGGGTTAAACGATAATTTAGCGTTTTATCCCTCGTACTCGTCCTCAGCAGAGTCGAAGCTTATATAGCTGCAGGGATCAACGTATTCTCCGTTTATCTTCATCTCAAAATGGACGTGGGGCTCTTCGGAAACCTCAACGAGCGCGCTTTCGCCTCCAACGGCAATAAACGTGCCCTCGGAAACAACAGCCCCAACGGCTATTCCTTCTGGAAGCTCGGGGGAGAGATTTTTATATATAGTCTCCGCCCCGCCTGAGTGGGCAATGCTGATACAAGTTCCCATCAAGGGGTCCTCCCAAACATTCGAGATAGTTCCGCCTGCCGCGGCAAGTATTCGCTCTCCGCTCTTAACGTATATATCAATTCCGTTATGTGTTCTGTAGTCCTCCATTGTTACGGAAAAAACGGGAACGTCCATGCTATAGTCCTTAACAAGCTTTCCGTTTGTGGGGTTTACAAAGCGTGAAGGCATTTTCTGATCTTCAGCCTCGGTCTCCGCCTCGCTATCCTTGCTATCTTCATTCTTTGAAGGGCTGAAAACATCCTCTGCCACGTCCTTATCCTCATTATTTTCAATAATGCTTTCGCCCGTTGTTTCAAGACTGAGACCGTCGCTTACGTTCTGTCCCATTCGGCTCATAGCCCCTGCAACTGCGGCAATTATTGCCACCGCCATCAGTATCACAATAAGGGCTACGTATAAATTTCCTTTTCTTTTTGCTCTGCTATTCATTTGACATATTCCTTTCAAGGTTTAGCTTTCTGTTTTATTTTTGCCACTGACAACAAAAATATTCACATTGACAAGAGATTGGGAAAATGTTAAAATGAAGAAAATGATACGTGCGAGGTAGTTATGATCAAGCTTGAAAAAACTTCCGTTATGAATATAGACAACGCCATCCGCGGCGCAAGAAACCCTCTTAACAGCTGGGCGAAAAGCGACAGCTATTACGACGATGAAAACAATTTCGTTTTGGGCGCGGCTGACATGGGCCTCGGCCACCGCCTTGCTATTGCAGGCAACGACCACAGAAAGTTTCTGCGTATGGTATTCGTTTCCGTTGACATTACTGCCCCTCTCTACTGGTGGAAGGAATACGACACCTACAAGGTTGGAACTGTTGCAAACTCCACAAGCACAATGCACAAGATCCACTCAAAGCCCTTCGCTCGCGAAGACTTCTCCTGCGACAGAATGAGCGAAAAGGCGCTCTCCTGCCTTGACAACGTTATAAACGTTCTTGAGGAAACACGCCTTGAGTTTATTGAAACAAAGGAGAGAGCACATTGGGACGATCTTATTCAGCTTCTTCCCTCCTCCTACAATCAGACTCGCACATGCACAATGAACTATGAAAATCTGATCAATATGTACTATGCAAGAAAAAATCACAAGCTCCCCGAATGGCACGAATTCTGCCATTGGATAGAGTCTCTCCCCTATGCAAAGGAATGGATCCTTATTAAGGAATAATATTAAAGCCCCCGAAAAAACGGGGGCTTTTATTATTTATATAACGGAACACAAAAAACCGCCTCGTTTGAGGCGGTTTTAATATGTTATTTAATTAGAAGTAGCGCTTGAAGGCAGGAGCGGGAGCATCTTCCTTCTTATCCTTCTTCTGGAGCATACCGAGAAGCTCGTCGAGCTCATCATCTGTAATATCGTCGGATTCGATCTCGGGCTTTTCTTCCACAACTGCTGTTGCTGTCTTTCTTGCAATGGGAGTGGATGCCTTGGGAGCAACCTTCTCGTGGTTGTTTTCAAAGCCTGTAGCGATGATTGTAACCTTCATTGCATCTTCCATTTCAGGATCGAATGCTACACCCCAAATAACTGTTGCATCTTCGTGAGCCTCGTTTGCGATCATTGTGCAAGCGATGTCGATCTCGTCCATGCTGATATCAGGGGATGCTGTGATGTTACCAAGGATACCCTTAGCGCCGGAAATAGATGTTTCAAGAAGGGGGCTGGAGATTGCAGCCTTTGCAGCGCACTCTGCCTTTTCCTTACCTGTTGCATAGCCTACGCCCATGTGAGCATAGCCTGCGTTCTGCATAACGCTTGTTACGTCTGCAAAGTCAAGGTTGATATATCCGGGAACGTTGATAAGCTCGGAAATGCTCTGTACGCCGTGGCTGAGAACGTCGTGTGCGATCTCAAATGCGTTGATCATTGTGATGGGCTTATCGGAAACCTGCTTAAGACGCTCGTTGGGGATAATAACGAGAGAGTCTACGTACTGGCTGAGAGCAGCGATACCTGCTTCTGCCTGTGTGAGACGCTTCTTACCTTCAAATGCGAAGGGCTTTGTTACGATACCGATTGTGAGCATGCCCATTTCCTTTGCAACCTTTGCAACAACGGGAGCTGCACCTGTACCTGTACCACCACCCATACCGGTTGTGATAAATACCATATCAGCGCCTGTGAGAGAATCCTTGATCTCCTCGATGCTCTCCTCAGCAGATTTTTCACCTACTGCAGGGTTGCTACCTGCGCCGTGACCCTTAGTGATCTTCTCACCAATGGAAATTTTATTTGTAGCTGCAGAATGGATAAGTGCCTGTCTGTCTGTGTTAATAGCGATGAAATCTACACCGCGAACATTGCTGGAAATCATACGGTTTACAGCATTGTTTCCGCCGCCGCCTACACCGATTACTTTTATGTTGACGCCGCTTTCAAAGTTATCATCAAGTTCAAAAGCCATTTTAAAAATCCTCCGTCATAATATGTTTCGCGTATGTTTCGCGGTTTTTTACCGCATTTCATACAAATACATACTAATAATATACTCTTTCTTTCAATTTTGCAAGATGTTTTTAAAAACTTTTTTAAAAAATTTTATATTTTTGCAAAAAATCATATTTTTTAGGGGTTTTGGGCGCTTTTTTGTAAATTTATACACCCGCCTAAAACGCATTCTTTAGGCGGGTGTATAGTCTTTTTTTGTCTTTAATCTATTATAAGCTGGTTATCAATAACAACTCCCGTGCTTGAAAGCTCAGAAAGGTCTATGGTTGCCTTATTATCGTTATTAAACAGCTCGTCTTCAAGGACCTTTGCGGCTATCTTAAGCTTCGCTTCGGCATCGCTATATTTCTCAAGCTTGAGAATATACTTACCGTCGCAGGTCATTTTTACGTCGTTTGGATTCTGAACGTCAACCGAACCAAGTCGGTTTACAAGGGCGGATTCGGATGCCGCAAGAGCAACCTCAAACACGTATTTACATTCGCCCTCCTTAAACACCACAAGCTCGCCTGCCACTGCTCTTCCCACCTCGGGAAGCTTCAGCTTGATGAGGCTTGCCGCCTCCTCCTCGGTTATCCCGCCAAGGACTCTAAGGTCCTTTGTCAGCGCTCTTGTTTCTCCGTAGAAGTCGGCATAGTAATATGCCTCCTCCTCAACGATCTTAAGGATTATCTTTCCGGGAGGTGTTCTTTTCACCTTGATATCCTTTACGTTGGGGCAATACATCATAATATCCTCTTCGGCTATTCTTGAGCTGAAGGAATAAAGCTTGTCCCCCACGTTTATATCTGCGGATGCTAAGATTTGCTCCGTCGTATATCTTTCGTTGCCCTCGACGGTTATACTGCGGACAACGAAGAAAAGATTATAAACACAAAATACTGCGAGAATGAAGGTTGCGCATCCGAGGATGGCGGAAACAATAATATCCTTTTTGGAATATTTTCTTCCCTTCTGCTCCGCCTTGGCCTTGGCCTCGGCCTCCTTTACCTGCGCTCTTTTTTCTTCGTAGTTTTTCGGACGGGACTTTTTGCTTGTCTCGTCAAAGGAGAAATCCTCCTCTATCTCATCAACAGCGGTTGTGCCCGTTGCGCCTGCCGCCGTTTTATTTGCATTATCTAATTTTACCGCATCGCGGCTCTCTTTCGTTTCAAGGAGCCGCCTCATTTTTTCGGCATAATATTCGTTATTATCGCTCATCGGCAGCCTCCTTTCTTATACGGCAATTATTTCTCAATAAGCTTAAGAATATCGTTATAGATGACCTTATTTGCATCTTCCTTTGCAAATCTTTTGATCTTCTTTTCCATTTCCGCTCTCTTATCGGGATTATCAATAAGCTCAGAAACGATCTCGCAGAGGCGCTCGGGCATACCCTCGCCCTCGCGAAGCACGTACGCCGCGTGCTCAACGGAAAGAACAGATGCATTCTTGAACTGCTGATCGTCTGTTACGTTAGGAGAAGGAATAAACACTGCGCACTTGCCTGCCATTGCCAGCTCAGACACTGTCATTGCGCCTGCGCGGCAAATAACGATATCAGCGGCCGCAAGGCGAATGGGCATATCGTAGATATACTCAACAAGCTCAACGTTATTTACCTTATCAAAGCCCATTTCAATAGCCTTTGCAAAGCAGATATCCTTTTCGATCGCACCTGTTGCGTGAGTGTGCTTGATGCCGCTCTTGGCACCTGTTACGTTTTTCATAACCTCAAGGATGGCCTCGTTTACCTTCTCTGCTCCAAGGCTTCCGCCATAGGAAAGAACGTAAATAGCGTCCTGAGGGATTCCAAGCTGCTCTCTTGCCTCCGCCTTTGTGATATGCTCGGGAGGTGTAAGAAGGGGGCATCCGCAAAGAAGGAGCTTATCCTTCTGGGCAATGCCTGCGCCTGCAGCTTCGAAATTGAGATATATTCTGTTTACAGCGCCCTGGAGCATACGAACTGCCATTCCGGGAACTGCATTGGATTCGTGAAGGGCTGTGGGAATATCCATTGAAGCCGCCGCCTTGACAACGGGCCAGGAAACGTAGCCTCCTGTTCCGATAACGATATCGGGATTGAATTTTTTGATTATCTTCTTAGCCTTAAAGGGAGACGTGAGCGCAAGGTAAGCCGCCTTGATATTCTTCAGAGTCAGCTTACGGGAAAGGCCCATAACGTTTACGTGATAGAGCTCATAGCCTGCTTTTGCAACAAGCTTATTCTCTATTCCTCTGCTTGTGCCAACGAAGGCGATCTCAGAGGAAGGATCGTTTTCCTTGATAGTGTTTGCAATTGCAAGCGCAGGATTAACGTGACCTGCCGTGCCGCCGCCTGTCATTAATACTCTCATATGAACCTCCCGTTATTTCTTTTGATATGAATGTCTTGATATTGAAAGAAGCAATCCCATTTCCGCCAGAAGCACGATAAGCGCTGTGCCACCATAGGAAAAGAAGGGCAATGAAATACCTGTGTTGGGGATAAGGTCTGTTACAACCATCATATTAAGGAACGCCTGGATACCAACCTGGCAGGTGATACCGAAGGCAACAAGGGATGAATACGTGTCGGGTGCTTTCTTTGCGATAACGAAGCCACGCCAGATAAACGCCGCATAGAGAAGCACGACTATAATGGCTCCCACAAATCCCATTTCCTCGCACCAGATAGTGAAGATAAAGTCGTTCTGAGGCTCAGAAACGTAGTTGTACTTGAGACGGCTATCTCCAAGTCCGACGCCGAGAAGGCCGCCGCTGCCTATAGCATAAAGGCCCTGAGTTGTCTGCCAAGCCTCACCAAGCACGTCTGCATTTTCATCGGCGTGAGTGAGGATTCGCTGAAGAGCATAGGGGTTAAGAGCAAGGAATGCTCCGATGGCCGCCGCGCCGCAGGCTCCGTAGATGGAAACTGCCCATCCGATATGTACGCCTCCGAGGAATATTACACAAACTGAGATAAGCGCGATGATGATAGTTCCTGAAAGGTGTCTTTCAAGAAGAACAAGTCCGCAGATGATAGCCATTATTATGCCGGGATGAACAACGCCGTCCATTATAATGGATCTTCTGTCTATCTTCTTCTGTATCCTATCGTAAAACTTATCAAAATACCAGGCCAGCATCATTATTACGCCGACCTTTCCCGCCTCAGAGGGCTGGAAGGTGAATGAGCCTATCTGGATCCATCGCTTTGCAACACCCTCGCTGGTTCCGATTACGAGAACCACGAGAAGAAGGAATATTGCAACCACATATACTGCGGGAGTGAGCTTTTTATAGATATGGAGGGGTATAAAGGAAAACAGAAGCATTACGAGGCCGCCGCCTCCAATGAATATAAGCTGTCTCTTAAGATAATGGGCGCTATCGCCTCTCTCAAGAAGAGCGCTGGGGAAACTGGCTGAGAAAACCATTATGGTTCCAAGAAGGAGGATTATTGCGATTATTGCAAGCATGGGACGGTCTACGCCGTGTCTCACTCGCTCAATCTTTTTATCCTCGCGCTTCCATTCCTCCTCGCGCTTTTTACGCATCAGGGCGCGTCCGCTGAGCTGAACAACTGCCCCTGCATTGTTTTTCGGTCTCACGGCTTGAGGCTTCTCTCTGACCGGCGCGCCTGGCTTTCTGTTTATATTATATTTTTGATCGTTCATTTTCACCGGTCTCCTTTGCCGAAATTTTTATCTTACCAATCCAAACCAAGCAAGAACGCAGAACAGAAGAGTTACGAGAGAGAACACTGCAACTATCTTGATTTCTGTCCAGCCGCACTTTTCAAAATGGTGATGAATGGGGGCCATCTTGAAGAGGCGCTTGCCGTGTGTAAGCTTGAAATATCCCACCTGAAGCATAACTGATGCTGTTTCAATGATATACATAATACCGCAAACAACAACGATAAGGGGATTGCCCAAAAGGAATGCTCCGCCAACTACCAGACCGCCGAAGAAGAGGGAGCCTGTATCGCCCATAAAAACTCTTGCGGGATAGAAGTTATAAACAAGGAATCCGAGAGCGCTTCCTGCCATGATCGCGCCAACAACGCTGAGGGCTGCATTTTCGCCTGTTGCTGCAAGGAACGCCGCAACGGAATAGAAAACCGCAACAACTGCTGTGATGGAGCTTGCAAGGCCGTCGATGCCGTCTGTCAGGTTAACTGCATTTACAACACCTGTGAGAAGGAGCATTGCGATTATATAATAGAAAATACCAAAGTTGATCGTTACGTTAACGAAGGGGATGTAAAGCTCTGTTGTTACTCCACAGAAGAAGCACATTGCAAGCAGATAGAGGCCTGCAACGAGAACCTGCAAAATAAACTTCTGAGCCGCTGTGAGACCCTCGTTCTGTCGTCTCTTAAGCTTTGCCATATCGTCTACGATGCCGATGCATCCGTTAAGTATTGCCATAATAAGAGTGAACATAAGAGGAAGAGCCGCATCCATGCCGCGCATCACCCATATAACTGCAGTTGCGATCGCTCCGCAAACTGCAGAGGCAATGATAAATGCAAGGCCGCCCATTGTGGGTGTTCCCTCTTTGGACTTATGCCAGCGGGGACCTATATCAAGGATCTTCTGCCCCATCTTGCGGCTTGCAAGGACGGGAATAAGCTTTTTTGAAATGCCTACCGTCAAAAGAAACGTCAAAACAAGAACTGCTGCAAAAATAATTTTAAGTGTCATTTTTCCTTACCGTTCCTAACTTTATTTATTGGTTATATAATACCACATTCCGCTTGTTCGGTCAACAATTACGGCTTCTGCCAAGGGCTGACAAAACTACATCCCTCTCGCTGAAGGGATGCCTGCCCGCGGCGTCCTGTTCATATTCCTCGTGTCCCTTTCCGCAAAGCAGAATGAACTCATTCTTTTTCGCCGTTGCCACTGCATATTCAATGGCACTGCGCCTGTCTACTATTACTCTGATGTTTTTACTTCCGCCGACACCTGACAGAATATCGCGGATGATATCCTCCCTTTTTTCGCTTCTGGGATTGTCGCTGGTTATGACCACCTTATGGGCTCTTTCTGCCGCAATGCGTCCCATAGGGGCGCGCTTGGTCTTATCCCTGTCGCCTCCGCATCCGAAAAGCACCGTTACGGGATTCTCTCCCGCAATGCTTCTGATGCAATCTATTGCGCCTGCAAGGGCATCGGGGGTGTGGGCATAATCAACGTACATATGGATGCCGTACGCCTCGGCCTCCTCGATCCTTTCCATCCTGCCGCTGACATACGGCACGGCGGATATTCCCTTTCCTATAGCATTTGGAGATATTCCAAGAAGATAAGCGGCCTTGGCGGCAAGCATCGTATTCTCAACCGTGAAAAAACCGGGGGATGCGGATGATATCTGAATAGCCAAATCTCCAAGGGTCAGCTCATAGGAAATGCCGCTCTCGCTCATACGAAGCCATTTGGCTTCCTCGTTTTCCGCTGTGCAGCATCGTTTTATTTCCGATGCCAGTCGGCGTCCATAGGATGAATTGCATCCGATAACTGCCCTTTTACAGCATTTTATAAAGGATGCCTTGGTTTTGTAATATTCCTCCATTCCCGAATGGAAATCAAGATGCTCGGGGGATAAATTTGTGAAAACTCCCAGCTCAAATCTTACGGGGGCTACCCTGCACCGCGCGATGGCATGGCTGGACACCTCCATCACAACAGCCTCTGCACCTCTTTGTCTGAGTCTGTACAACAGCCCATACAGCATCTCGGGATCGGGAGTTGTCATTGAGCACCCCTCTCCGAACACCGCAGCCTCACCCTCAAAGGAGCAACCGAGAGTTCCGATGGATGCGGTTTTTATTCCGCCCTCATTCATAGCTGAGGACAGATATGCCACGGTTGAGGTCTTACCGTTCGTTCCCGTGACCGCGACCATAAGCATTTTTCTTGTTGGATTACCGTAAAAATTATCCCAAATAACAGAGTCTGCCAGCCTTGTGCTTTTTACAACGATACAGGGTATGCCGCATATATACCGCTCGCTGACCACCGCAACCGCGCCGCGACGTATGGCATCCTCCGCAAACTGATGGCCATCGTATCTCGTGCCTCTTATGCATATGAAGAGACCGCCGAAGCCGATAGTCCGCGAATCTGACGAAATACCCTTGACGTGACAGCGAAGGTCCACCCCGAACGTATTGTATTTAAGTCCTGACAAAAGCTCTGCTAACTGCATATATTCCTCCGGAAGCTAAAATTTATTTTCTTTTAACTTCCGAAGCTATTAACCGTCTGTTATATCTGTGTGAACAATAGAAATTTCAACAACCGTACCGCGTGCAACCTTTGTTCCCGCCTCAATGGACTGAGAAATAACTGTTGCGCTGTCGCTGTCCTTTGCGCCTCTGATGCGAACGTTGAGGCCTGCGTTAACGAGGATCCTCATAGCCGCCTCGCCTGTTTTGCCCTCTACGTCGGGAACTGTTACTGTTGCCTTAGCATTTTCCTCACCTGTGTATAGGATCACTCGGCCGTGCTGCTTTGTTACTGTGCTGCCCTCTGCGGGAACTTGGCTGATAACTGTGTCGCCCTCGCCTACAACCTCACAAATAAGGCCTCTTGACTCAATATCGTCTCTTGCGCCCATAACGGAATAGCCTGTGTAGTTGCGAACGTTGATATCAACTGTTGCAAGCTCTTCCTCTGTGTACTGAGGCTCGTAATCAAGATAAGGGAGAACGTTTGATAAAAACTTTGAAACGTAGGGAGCGGCAACTCGGCTACCGTATACGACGCCGCCCATAGGCTCGTCGACCATAATAAGGATAGCGATCTCGGGGTCGTCGTAGGGAGCGTATGCCACAGTTGAAGAAACTCTGAGTGTTTCGTCTTTAATATCTCTCTTCTCGGAGGTACCTGTCTTTGCGGCGATCTTATAGCCCTTAACGTATGCGTTCTTAGCACCGCCGTCGCCGGAAACACCGTCCTCAAGGATCTCAGAGATGGTCTTGCAGACCTCCTCACTTACTACCTGACGCTTAACGTCAGTTTCATATTCGCTGATGATATTTCCGTCGTCATCAACAACCTGACTGAGGAAGTGAGGTGTTACGTATTTACCTCCGTTTGCAACAGCCGCGATAGCCGCGATCTGCTGAATGGGTGTCGTTTTATATGTCTGACCGAAGGAATAAACCGCGAGAGAAACGTGACCGAAGTTGTTCCAGGAGCTGTAAAGGCCTGCCGCCTCGCCGGGGAGGTCAATGCCTGTAATGCTTGTGTAGCCGAATCTCTCGAAATAATTATAGAACTTCTCTTCACCAAGTCTGAATGCCGCCATCATAAGCGTAGGGTTACAGGACTGCTGAAGACCTCTTGCATAGGTTACTGTGCCGTGACCCTTATGGTCGTGACAGCTGATAGGGCTTGCATAGCCGTCTACCTTAAGAGCGCCCACACAGGTGAACATATCCGTGGGGCTGACTACGCCCTCCTCAAACACCATCGCCGTTGTAATGATCTTTGAGGTTGAGCCGGGCTCGTAAAGCTCTGTGATAGCCTTGTTCTTCCACATTGCATATATGAGCTCGTATTTCTTGTTTGTATATGCCTGAGTGATAAGATCACTCCGGTTATCCTTATAATAGCTGAGCGCCTTTGCCGCAAATTCGTCGCTTTCCTCGCTGAGATCCTTGTTTTCGCTCTTTACGGCATTTTCAGCAAGCTTCTTTGCGTCCTCTGTATGCTCCTCGCTTCCCTCGTACTTTTCAAGCTTTGCAAGGGAAAGCTCATCAAGCTCATAGGGCTGGTTACAGTCAAATCCCGGAGAGGTCGCCATTGCAAGAATAGCGCCCGTTTTAACGTTCATAACGATACCTGTTGCACGGTTATTTGCGAGATTTTCCTTAACCGTAGCGTTAAGCTGATTTTCAAGCTCGTACTGGATATAAGTATCAATAGTTGTTACGATGTTATAGCCGTTTTCAGCCTCGATAAAGGTTTCGTATTCAAAGCCCATCTCGTGGTTGAGGGCGTCCTGAGCAGTTACGTATCTGCCGCTTGTTCCCTCAAGCAGGTTGTTATAGTAAGCCTCAAGGCCATAGGTGCCGACGCCGTCGGAATTTGTGAGGCCGAGAACGTGGGATGCAAGCTCGTTATAGGGATAATATCTGATGCTTCCTGCACGGAGATAGATCATTCTTGTAAGGTCGTTTTCCTCAATAAACTCTCTTACCTTCTTTGCCGCATCTTCGTCTATCTTGTTTTTGATTTCCTCGTATCTTCTGCCGTTTTTAGCAGTTTTCTCAAGGACGGTCTCATATTCAACGTCAAGCGTGTCGGAAAGGAAACGGGAGATGCCCTGAGCAATGGGCATTGCGGGATATTCGCCCTTATCCGTCTTAAAGGGCTTTGTCATTGTGGGGTCAACAAACTCCTCGCCGGATGCCGCCGCATCTGCCGCAAGCTCTGCCTTCTTGGCATTGGCCTCCTCAACGTAGTCTATAATATCCTGAGGTGAAATGAAGCAGAGATATACAGTTTTATTTGTTGCAAGAATATTTCCCGTGCTGTCGTAAATGGTGCCGCGCTCGGGATTAACCTCTGTTTCCATGGTTATCTCGTTTACAACAAGCTCTTTATAATAGTCGTAGTTCATTATCTGCAAATAAGCAAGCTTTGCAACTACAGCGCAAATAGCAAAGGCGAAGAATAACAGCAAAACGCCGCTTCTCGTCCATATCTGCCTGCTTACTCTCTTTCTTCTTTCAGCCATTATAGGTGTTCCTTTCCGCACTTTTGCCCTTCTTTTATACATATATTCGCAAAAGCGCTTACATATGAGGGACGTTTTTTCTGCTTTATAAATTCCAAACAAGGCGTGCACCTAATTGCACGCCTTGTAAAAGTCATTTAGTTGATATATTCCATAATGTGGTCCCAGTTTGCTCCCATAACAGACATGAGAGATCCGAAAACACCGTATTCGCCGTCAGACTCCTCTGACGCATCTACAACCTCTACTCTTTCGCCGTCGGAGATGGAAACGTACTTTGTTGCAACCTGATTGCTCTTAACCATACCGATACGGTTTGTTGCCTCGTCCTCGATAACGCGGATGTCGTTTTTCGCGTCGATGGCAACGTGGAGGTCGTCTATCTTTGTGAGAAGAGTTGTTCTCTCAGCCTCAAGCTGGGAGATCTCGCTCTTGAACTCGTTGATCTGCGCAATGCTGAAGAGCATAAGCATAACGATGAGAGCTATAACGATAGCTGAAAGAACGAGGCCCTTTGAAATGGGGGTGCTCTTAACCTTCTTTTCGCCAATATCCTCACCGAATGCAAATTCCTTGATTCTTTCAATAAGGTTGATCTTTGCCTTTACCTTTGCCTTTGCCTTTGATGTTGTCTTTGTCGCCTTAACCTTGGGCATCTGGCGTGTTGCTGCGTTGAAATCAACAGCTGCGGCGCGAACGCCTGCCGCTCTTGCATACGCTGCAGCGAAGGTTGCGCGGTCAAATGTTGCTGTTTTTTCAAATGCCGAAGAATTATAGACATTTGCATTTGTTGCTGTCTTAACAGTTGTCTTATAGGCAGCTGCAACAGTTCTTGTCTGTCCTGCGCGAACGAACTCGCCTGTTTCCTCAAAGGGATTGGCTGCAGCGGCGATCTTGGAGCTTGCAATCGTTTCAACTGCGCTCTTAACCGCCTTTGTACCCGCGCTGGCAGCACCTCTGCCTGCAAACTTCTTCTGGAGTCTGGTGCAGAGGGGATTTTCATTTATTGAGGTTGCATTCGCAATTAATTCCGCCATTGGTGGGTACCGCCTTTCATATATTTAAACGAACATAATTATTAAAGTTTTTCAGCCACCCTGAGTTTCGCGCTTCGTGAACGGGGGTTCACTTCAAGTTCCGCATCGGAGGGAACTATGGGCTTCTTTGTCAAAACCTTTATCTGAGGCTTTTTGCCGCAGACACAAACGGGAAAATCATGGGGACAGGTGCAGGGGTTTTCAAGTCTCTTGAAGGTCTGCTTTGCGATCCTGTCTTCAAGAGAATGGAACGTTATCACAGCTGCGCGTCCGCCGCTTGCAAGGCGTCTCGCCGCTGCTTCAAGTGTGGGCTCAATAATACGAAGCTCGTCGTTCACCTCGATTCTTATTGCCTGGAAGGTTCTCTTTGCAGGATGCTGAGCTTCCTTCTTTCTTGCTCCTGCAGGGATCGCTGATGCGATGATATCTGCAAGGGCTGTTGTTGTTTCTATAGGAGCGATCTCTCTTGCACGCACAATAGCTGATGCCACTCTTGCGCTGAACTTTTCCTCGCCCCAATCGTTGATGATCCTGCGAAGCTCTGCTTCGCTATATCCGTTCACAACGTCGTAGGCTGTTTTACCGCAGCTTCTGTCCATTCTCATATCAAGAAACGCTTCCTGAGAATAGGAAAATCCGCGCTCGGCTTCATCAAGCTGAACGGAGGACACGCCAAGGTCCCACATAATACCGTTTATCTTTTCAATGCCGAGCTCGTCAAGAACTCTTTCAAAATCGCTATAGTTGCTTTTTACTACCATTGACTTAGAGCCGTATACGCTAAGACGCTCCTTGCAATGGTTGATTGCACGGTCGTCGCGGTCAAGGCTGATAAGCACTGACCCCTCGGGCAATCTCTTTATGATCTCTTCAGAATGTCCGCCGCCTCCAGCAGTTCCGTCCACAAACACGCCTCCGTTTTCGGGGCAAAGAGCGGAAACTGTTTCGTCAAGCATAACTGAATAATGTGAAAAACCCAATTTTAAACTCCTCGGTTATATCAGAGGCCGTATTCCAGCATAAGGTCTCTGATGTCGTTGACCTTGTCGGCATCGTAGCGTGAGGGAACGGGAGCCTTAACCTCATCCCAGATCTCAACTCTGTCGCCGCAGCCGATGAACGTTACTCCGCTTTCAATGGAGGCATACTCGATAAGCTCCTTTGAAAGACCTACTCTACCCTGGCTGTCAGGTGTTGCCTTCATTGCAAGACCGCAGATAAAACGAGTGATATCCTTAACCTGAGTTTTAGGAAGAGAATTTAACTTTGCTGTATACTTCTCCCATTCTTCAAGGGAGTATGCAGAAAGGCATTTGTCTACGTTTACAGTGATAACGAAGGTCGCGCCCAGATCTTCTCTGAACTTCGCCGGGAATATTACTCTCTTTTTTGAGTCTAAAGTGTTAGTAAAGTTACCCAACAGCTCCATTCGTTTCACCCCTTTCCACCATTTCGTGAGGAAAATACACCCTTTTCCACCACCTTGTTTCTATATTCTATCATAGTCATTTGCCGATTGCAATATCTTTTATAAAAAAATGTGATATTTTTTTCGCAATTTCGTCTTATTTTCCAAGCATTTTCAGCCTTTTTAGGCGAATATTTGTTCTATTCCTCCACACCCACCATTTCCTCGCTTTTTTTAGCCTTTTTTCGCATTTCCCAGCTCTTCCCTTCTTTTCTCTGCATTTGCGTAAAAGCGAACATATGTTTTAGCTGTGTGTCTATTATGCTTTTTGTTGTCTGCTGACGAGTCAAAATGTACAACAAAATCATATAGGAGGGATATGGTAATCGCCGTCACCTGCCGCAGTCCAATACTTAAAGCAAAAAAGAAAAAGCCCGAGAAGTCTTCTTCTCGGGCTCTACCTATTTAATTATATACTCAGATCTTCTTTACTGTGATCTCAGCCTTTTCGCCGTTGATATTCCATTCCTTGGAGATACCGTCGATCTTTTCATATGTGAGGCTGTCACAAAGAACTGCTTCGCAGAAGGTTGCGCTGTCAGCGGAAAGGATCTCTGCGAGCTTTTCACTTCCGCAAACGGAAACTGCGATATGGTCCATTACGTCAAAGCCGGAATCCTTACGCATTGTCTGAACCTTGGAGATAACCTCGCGAACGAAGCCCTCGCGAACAAGCTCATCTGTAAGGATAGTGCAAAGAGCAACTGTGATTCCGTTATCGGAAACGGAATAGTAGCCCTCCTTCTGCTGAACGTCAATGAGGAGGTCCTCACGGGCAAGCTCAACAGCTGTTCCGTCAAAGTCGAAGTGGATAGCACCTGTTGACTCAAGCTCTGCCATTGCAGCATTGCCGTCAACGTTTGCAAGCGCCTCTCTGATCTTGCCAAGCACCTTACCGTACTTAGGACCTACTGTCTTAAGCTGGGGCTTGAAGCTATAGGAGGAGATCGCAGAAACGTCGGGAACGAAATGCGCTTCCTTAACGTTAAGCTCATCACGAACGATCTCGTTATAGTATTCGCTAACCTCTCTGTCTGTCTTTACGTAGATAGCGGAAAGGGGCTGACGGTTCTTGATATTAGCCGCATTTCTTGCGCTACGGCCAAGAACAACTGCCTCAAGGATGAATTCCATTTCGTCCTCAAGCTTTTCGTCGATCATAGCTTCATCATACTCAGGGAAATCGCAGAAGTGAACGCTGATGGGAGCATCAGAGTCAACTGTGCAAACAAGGTTACGATATATATCCTCTGCCATGAAGGGGATCATGGGAGCGCCTGCCTTAGCTGTTGTTACAAGGCAAGTATAGAGAGTCATATAAGCTGCGATCTTATCCTCTGTCATTTCTGTTCCCCAGAATCTTTCACGAGAACGACGAACGTACCAGTTGGAAAGCTCATCAACAAAGGAGGAGAGGCACTTAGCCGCCTCGGGGATCTTATATGCGCCAAGGTTATTATCAACGCCGCGAACCATAGAATTGAGCTTGGAAAGGATGAACTTATCCATTACGGAAAGCTTGCAATCCTCAAGCTTATAATTCATAGGATTAAACTGGTCGATCTCTGCATAGAGTGTCCAGAATGCATACGTGTTCTGAAGTGTGCCCATGAACTTTCTCTGTCCCTCTGTTACAGCTCTGTCGCTGAAGCGTGAAGGAAGCCAAGGAGCAGAGTTAGTATAGAAATACCAACGGATAGCGTCTGCACCGTGAGTTTCAAGAGCCTTGAAGGGGTCAACTGCGTTACCCTTGGACTTGGACATCTTCTGTCCGTCCTCGTCCTGAACGAGGCCAAGAACGATAACGTTCTTATAGGGAGCGCGGTCAAAGAGGAGTGTTGAGATAGCAAGGAGAGAATAGAACCAGCCTCTTGTCTGGTCAACAGCCTCGGAGATGAAGTCTGCGGGGAACTGAGCCTCAAAGAGATCCTTGTTCTCAAAGGGATAGTGATGCTGAGCAAAGGGCATTGCGCCGGAATCGAACCAGCAGTCGATAACCTCAGGAACTCTCTTCATTTCGCCGCCACACTCGGAGCACTTGATAGTTACTGCATCGATATAGGGACGGTGCAATTCGATCTGCTCAGGGCAGTTATCGGAGAGAGAACGAAGCTCTTCAACGGAGCCGATTGCGTGGAAATGTCCGCAGGAGCATTCCCAGATATTAAGGGGAGTTCCCCAATATCTGTTACGGCTGAGGCCCCAGTCCTGAACGTTTTCAAGCCAGTCGCCAAATCTACCCTTACCGATAGACTCGGGGATCCAGTTGATTGTGTTATTATTAGCGATGAGTCTGTCCTTAACAGCTGTCATCTTGATGAACCAGCTCTCACGAGCGTAGTAGATAAGGGGAGTATCACATCTCCAGCAGAAGGGATAGCTATGCTCAAACTGAGGTGCGCTGAAAAGAAGACCCTTTTCTTCAAGAGCGCGGAGAACGAGACGGTCTGCATCCTTAACGAACGTGCCTGCCCAATCTGTTTCCTCGGACATTTCGCCCTTGCCGTTTACAAGCTGAACGAAAGGAAGGTCGTACTTCATACCAACTCTGTTATCGTCTTCACCGAATGCAGGAGCGATATGAACGATACCTGTACCGTCGCCCATTGTTACGTAGTCGTCGCAAGTAACGAACCAGCACTTCTTCTTGGGAGATACGAACTTAAAGAGGGGCTCGTATTCCTTATATTCAAGCGCAGCACCCACCATTCTCTCAAGAACCTCGTACTGGCCCTCTCCGAGAACAGTATCGCAAAGAGCTGCTGCCATATAATATGTGTATTCACCGCTCTGAACCTTAACGTATTCCTCCTTGGGGTTTACACAAAGAGCAACGTTGGAAGGCAGAGTCCAGGGAGTTGTTGTCCAAGCAAGGAAATATGCATCCTCGCCTACAACCTTGAAGCGCGCAACTGCGGAGCGTTCACGAACGTCCTTATATCCCTGAGCAACCTCGTGGGAGGAAAGGGGTGTTCCGCAACGGGGGCACTAAGGACCGATCTTATGACCCTTATAAAGAAGACCCTTTTCCCAGATCTGCTTAAGCGCCCACCATTCACTTTCAATATAGGAATCGTGGTATGTTACGTAAGGATCCTCCATATCAGCCCAGAAGCCAACTGTGTCTGAGAAGTCCTCCCACATTCCCTTGTACTTCCAAACGGATTCCTTACACTTATCGATAAAGGGAGCAATGCCGTACTGCTCGATCTGCTCCTTACCGTTGATGCCGAGAAGCTTTTCTACCTCAAGCTCAACAGGAAGACCGTGTGTATCCCAACCTGCCTTACGGGGCACGTCACAGCCCTTCATTGCGTGGTAACGGGGGATCATATCCTTAATAACTCTTGTGAGAACGTGGCCGATATGGGGCTTACCGTTCGCTGTGGGAGGGCCGTCATAGAACGTGTAATTCTTCTGACCCTTACGTCTTTCAAGACTTGTTTCAAAAATTCTGTTTTCCTTCCAGAAAGCAAGAGTTTCAGCTTCTCTGGAAACAAAATTAAGGTCGGTCGGTACCTTCTTGTACATTTTATTTTCTCCTGTAAAAGTATATTTTCGATGTATCAGGATAGCAGAAGAATGCAGAATGCAGAGTGCAGAATGCAGGATTAATGAAGAAATTCGCCGCAGGCAAATTTCAACCTTCATTCATCATTCATCATTCATCATTCATCATTTATTTTTCTTTAGAAAAATAAAAAAATCCCGTCCGCGAGGACAGGAAAACCTGCTATACCACCTGCATACCATCATATGCGCCCATTATAACGGTCGGGCTCCGGCAAGGACTACTATGGTTCGCCCCGCAACTCGGGAGTGATCTTCACGTTCATATCAAGCATCGGGCTCACACCGCCCCCGACTCGCTTTGGCTTTCCTTGAAGCTACTCTCTCCGTCAACGTTTTTGACCGTATAATTTTATCACATTGCTCCATCCATGTCAAGCATAATTTATCCACCGTTGCACATTTTCTACAATAACAATATATATAATGGACAAAAATCACTATTTTGCCCTACTTTTTTTCAATATTGAAGCAAAAAAATAAAAAAAATCAAAAAAGACTTGATTTTATTCTTACTGTTTGCTATAATCTATGAGTAAATAAGCCACTTGTCCTTTTGAAGCGGCAAAATAATTTATTCGGGAGTATCTGATATGATATCACGCGAAGTTACTATAAAGAATAGTGTTGGTCTCCACGCAAGACCTGCTACATTTTTTATTCAGAAAGCAAATTCCTTTAAGAGCTCTATTTGGGTAGAGAGAGAAGATCGCCGCATCAACGGCAAGAGCCTTCTCGGTGTTCTTTCCCTTGGCATCGTAAAGGGTATGTCTATCACTATCATCGCTGACGGTGCAGACGAAGAAGAAGCAATTGAGGGCCTCGCTGCTCTGATTGAAACAGGCTTCAACGAATAATTTTCAAAAATTGAAGCAGCCGCCTTTTTAGGCGGCTTTTTGCTTATTTATAGAAAAATCTCAAGGAGGTCAGCCGTGCAGGACAAAAAAACTCTTAAATACCTTCGGGAAAAGGCTGCCCTTCTGCCTAAGTCTCCCGGAGTTTATATTATGGAAAACTCGGAGGGCAAGGTAATCTACGTTGGCAAATCCCGTGCGCTGAAGAATCGCGTCAGCCAATACTTCCACGGAAGCCATGACCCGAAGACCACCCGTATGGCAGGGAGTGTGCGCGATTTCCGATATATCACCTGCGACACGGAGTTTGAGGCGCTTATTCTTGAAAACAATCTTATCAAGCAATACACGCCCAAATACAACATTCTTTTAAAGGACGCCAAAAGCTATCCCTATATCAAGATAACCGATGAGGAATACCCCCGAATCGTTATGACGAGGCGCAGAAGCGAGGACGGAACCTATTTCGGCCCATATTCAAGCACCTCTACTATAAACAATATTATAAAGACCATCGAACGAACCTTAGGTGTTCCCTCCTGCAAGCGCAGATTCCCCCGCGACATCGGAAAGGCTCGTCCCTGCGTTTACAAGCAGCTGGGCAGATGCTGCGGCGTTTGCGCGGGCGACGTTTCGCACAAGGATTACAACGCTATCATCTCCTGCGCAAAGGAAATGCTCAAGGGCAACACATCCGAGGTCAAGCGTCAGCTCACAGAGCAGATGCTTACAGCAGCCGAAGAGGAGCGATTTGAGGAGGCGGCAAGGCTCCGCGACTCTATTCTCTCCCTTGAAAAGCTTGGGCAGAATCAGAAGACCGACCTTGGACTTGACACAGAATACGACGTTATCGCCCTTTCAACTCACGAGGGATGCGACTGCGCCGCGGTTTTGTACATCAGAAACGGCACTATCTCCGACAGCGAGCATTTTATGTTCGGAGCAGACGAGATCACGGGCGCCGCAGGAAACGAGGAGGAATCCCCATTTCTTTCATTTATTATCAATCTTTACAGCCTTCGCGAATATATTCCAAGGGAGATACTGCTCTCCTTTGAAATGCCCGAGAACGACAAGGCTCTGGCAGGAGAATATCTCTCGCGCAAGGCAGGTCGCAAGGTCACCCTCAGAACTCCTCAGAGAGGCGAAACGCGAAAGCTTTGTCTTATGGCGGAAAAGGATGCTCAGCGCCACAGCGAGACCAGAAGAAAACGAGAGGACTCCGACGAGAGGGTTCTTATGTCACTTGCCTCCCTGCTCCACCTTGAGGTGCTTCCCGAGCGAATAGAGGCATACGACATTTCTAATCTCGGACGAGAGCATATAACCGCAGGTATGATAGTTATTGAAAAGGGCCGTTTCAAAAAGCGCCACTACCGTTCCTTTAAAATCAAGGGACAGGAGATGCCCGACGACTATTCTGCAATGACGGAGACTATACGCCGCCGTCTAATGAACTTAGAAGACGATGACGAGTCCTTCTCTCAGACGCCCGACCTTATTCTCCTTGACGGAGGACGAGGCCACGTTAGCGTTATCAGAGAGCTTATGCGCGAGCTTAACATGGACATACCCGTTTTCGGTATGGTCAAGGACAGCCACCACAAAACGAGAACTATTACGGACGAGCACGACGAGGTGAGCATTGCACGAGAGCCCGAGGTGTTCCGCTTCGTTTACAGAATACAGGAGGAGGTACACCGCTACACCGTTGGTAAAATGACAAACGCCAAGCTCAAAAGCCTTAAGACCTCCAGCCTCGAAAAAATAAGCGGCATCGGCCCTGCTAAAGCAAAAGCCCTTCTTCTTCATTTTGAAAGCCTTGAAGCCTTGAAAAATGCAACAAAAGAGGATATAATAAAGGTTAAGGGCATCAGCGAAGCGAATGCTGATGAGATCGTGAAGTATTTTAGTAAATAGTTTTAGGAATAATAATAGATTTCGCCCTCTGCGGAGGGCGACCAAGAAGCCCCGCCTACCAAGTAAGCGCAGCTTACTTGCGAACTCCTTTGGGCATTAGGTTTTCCGCTCTCTGCGGAGAGCGTCTCAGGGCGCCGCCCTAATAACCCGCGACCTTTTCAGAAAAGGTCGATAAAACTACACTTTGAGTTCAGCTTAAACAAGGGACTTTTCTAAAAGTCCCTCCCCCCAATTCACCAAGGAGAACAAACTATGAGAATTATCACAGGAAGCGCGAGAAACGCTATTATAGAAACACTTGAGGGCGAAAACACACGCCCCACAGCCGAAAGAGCCAAGGAAGCCCTCTTTTCAATGATCCAGTTTGAGCTTGAAGGCAGAAGCATTCTTGACCTCTTTGCAGGCAGCGGACAGCTTGGTCTTGAAGCGCTTAGCCGCGGAGCTGCATCCTGCACCTTTATTGACAGCGCAAGAGAGGCTGTAGACGTGGTTATCAAAAACGCAAAGAACGCCAAGCTTTTTGACCGCGCAAGAGTTTCCGCAGTTGACTACAAGGCATTCCTTAAGTCTGCCGCAGGCAAGGAGAAATACGACATTATTTTCCTTGATCCTCCCTATGCCTCCGACTTTGTTGCGCAGTCGCTCAAAATGATCCTTGAAGGCGATCTGCTTGCTCTTGGCGGAAAGATAATCTGCGAAACCGATAACGGCGAAGTTCCCTTCAAGCGCAAGAAGGTCAAGAAGAACGACGATCCCGAAAACGTTACAAATCAGGTGTTTGGCGGAGATGCAGAGCTTCAGAGCAATTTTAACATCGTGAAGACCTCTCTTTACGGCAGAGTTCGCATCACTATTCTTGAAAAGGTTTGATTATGAAAAAGATTGCCATCGTCCCCGGCAGCTACGATCCTGCCACTCTGGGACACATTGATATTATAAACCGCGCCGCTGACATATTTGACGAGGTTTACGCGGCGATTATGGTCAACAGCGAGAAAAATGGGCTTTTCACCCCCGAGGAGCGCCTTGAGATCCTCTCAACGGCTTGCAGAAAGCTTCCCAACGCCCACCCCGTTATATGGACCGCTCTCGCCTCTGATCTTATGACAGAGACAGGCGCCAAGTTTATCGTTAAGGGTGCAAGAAACGCCACGGATTTCGATTACGAGCACTCCCTCTCCGAAATTATGCGCCACTTTGCTCCGGGATGCGAAACCGTTATTCTCCCCTCACGCCCCGAATATTTTCACGTCAGCTCAACCTACGCCCGCGAGCTGCTCAAATACGGAAACGATCTCTCCAATATTGCAGACAGCGAAACGGCGGAGGTCATGAAGAAAATATACAGCTCAAAGAAATAAAAAAGCACCCTTTCGGGTGCTTTTCTTTTTATTTATGCTGCAAGCTCAGTTTCGGGAGAGGTTGTATCAATGATAGCCTCTGTTGTTGTTTCGATCTGAGTATCTGTTACTACGTCTGTAGTTTCCTCTCCGGGAACAGTTTCGCCATCAACAGTTGTTTCAATAGTTGTGTCCTCTGTTGTTGTTTCCTCTGTATCAGCCTCGTTCTTCGCTGTGTTGGAGAAAAGACCTGTCAGCTGGTTTTCAGCATCAAACAGCGCATTGTACTGAAGCGAGCTGTAAAGCTGAAGCTGGTGAGGAAGGTTCTTGGAGGTATATGAAAGCTCTGTGAACTGCATACTGTTATCGATCCAGCCTGCTGCTGTGAGCACGGGGATCTCCTTATTGAGCTGATGAATAAGCTCCATAAAGTCTGTCTTTTCAAGGCCTGCAAGCTCAAGAAGATATCCGGAAAGGAAGTTGATGCTTGTTACGATTCTAACGTCGCTTTCAATATCGTTATTTGACCAGTACATATAAGGAACTACGTACTGAGCAAGACGTTCGCCTTCGCTTGATTCATCTGTAAGGTTGAAATAGCCTGTACCGATATATGAGATGGAGGGCTGGTGGTCACCGTAGAAGCAGATGATAACCTCTTCATCCTGATGCTCAAAATAGCTGAGGAGATACTGAAGAGCAATATCGGAATTGTTGATGCAGGAGAGATATTCGTTAACCTTGGGCTTGTTTCTGTCTGTGAGCTTTACTGTGGGCTCAAAGCCTTCTGTTGTATATCCGCCGTGGTTCTGCATTGTTACAGCAAACGTGAAGAGACTTTCGTCGTTTTCCTTGCACTCTTCGTAGAGGCTGATGATCTTTTCATAAACAGCCATATCACTTACGTGGCCTCTGTACCAGTCAGTGTCCTTTGTAAGCTCGCCGAAGTCGGGCTTGAAATACGTTTCGTCAAAGCCGTAGTAGCTGTAAATTGAGTTTCTCTTCCAGTTTGTGGGATCCTCGGGATGCATACCTACTGTCTTGTAGCCTGCCTCGTTGAAGATATCAACAATACTGAAGGAGTTGGTTTCGTTGAGATAGAAGTTGTATGCAACTGTGCTGCGGGGGAGGAATGCCATGGACATACCTGTCAAAAACTCAAACTCAGAGTTCGCTGTGTTACCACCGTACACGGATGCGATAGCGTGTCCCTTAACGATATTTGTTGCCTCGTCTGTGAGAGAATCAAAATAAGGTGTTACAGGGATATTTGTCTGCATCTCGTTGCCGAAATACTTTGCAATGTTGTGAACGTCAGAGAAGGTCTCGTTCATAATAACGATTACGTGGGGCTTCTTCTCCTCAGGTTCAACCTCGGGCTCTGTTGCATCGGGAGTTTCAACCTCGGACTCGGGGGGATCCTTCTGAAGAACTGCCTCAAGAGTTACGTCGGAGCTATCAACGGAATCATAGCCCTCAGGAGCAACGATTCTTGTTGCAGATGCGGAATAGATAGTGCTTACCCAGAAGCCGTTAAGCTCACTGCCTCTGTACTTCCAGTACTTATCTGTGATACCGAGAGCGCCGGAGAACGCCTGGTTGAATACGATCATGCCGCAGATGAATGCAACCGCGATGGGGGCTACGGAATAGATAACGTGTCTGAGGCTTCTCTTTGCCTTGGGCATTTTTGTTGCAAATACGAATGCAACAAGAAGAATGCCGCAAAGAATACCGATCTTTGTTTCGTTATAAAGCACGAACTCGTACTTGCCTGCAACAGCCATAGCTGTTCCGAAGGATGCAAGGTCGGAGAACTGGATCTCAAAGCTGCGGGACTGTACAACGAAATGGTCAACGATCGCCACGAGATATGTAAAGCCGAGAACGGAAAGGATGCTGGCCTTCATGCTTGCTGTTGCAAACCAAAGAAGGGATACAAGGCCATACATAATGGTAATATTCATAAAGAGCAGAAGACCGGACAGATTGTGAATACCACAGCTGATAGTCTGCTGCATAAGAATAAACAAAAGTGTTGTTATGCCATAAAGAAGAATGGTGCGCACAAGAAAGGGGAAATTGTCAGTTAAACCGATGGGGAAAAGAAGAACTGCAAGCATTGCTGCTCCCCAACCGATTGCGGACAAGGGGCTGCATCCGGAAAATACTGCAGAGCCGATTGCAAATACTACTGCAAGAACACCGGAAATGATCAGACGACGGAGGCTATAGTTCTTTATTACGAACCAAGACTTAATATAATCCATTTTCCACGTTTTCCTTTTACAAATTTAATGCCCAAACTCAGGCACTATACATTATATAATATAAATGTGAACATATCAATAACAAATTCCGAAATCAGCGCCGAATCTTCTACCAATTTACATTAAAGAGACTGCGTTTTTTTGTGCATCTTTAACGTCTTTTAACCCCCATCAGCCCGGACGAAAGTTATTTAATATTGCAAATCGGCTTGCTTTATGGTATAATATGAACGTAATTGATCACGTTTTAAAAGGATTGGATTATGAAAAAACTTACTAAAGCGCTTATTGGTCTGCTGGCATCAGCTCTTATTGCAGGCGCCATACCAATTTCCGCCACCGAAGCTTCAGGCGAGGCAAAGGATCTGACCCCATCCTCCTTTGGCTCTGCACTGCACGATCTCTCCGCTTCTACATATGAAAGCCTCACAGAATTTACGATCACAGCAAACGAAAACGTAAGGTCCTTATATATCGTTTTCAGAAAAACTCCTCTCGGATTCACCGTTACCTGCGGTGAGGAAAGCGTTTACTTTGAGGGGAAATTCCTTCAGTACTATGCCGACCTGTCTGACAAGTTCAGCGGAGAAACAAAGGAGCTCACCGTCACTCTTGACGACGGAGTTTCAATCTCCGAAATATACGCCTTTGGAGAGGGCGAGCTGCCCGAATTCGTTCACAAATGGGATTCCCCTCACGAGAAGGCAGACCTGCTTCTTATGTCCACTCACGCGGACGACGAGCATCTCTTCTTCGCAGGTATCCTTCCCTATTACGCAGGCGAGCTTGGCTACAGAGTTCAGGTTGCATATTTCACCGACCATAAAAACGAGCCCGGCAGACGCCACGAGCTTCTCAACGGACTTTGGGAGGTTGGAATTCGCAATTATCCCGTTATAAGCGAATACAACGACGTTCATTCAACAACTAAAGAGGACGCTCTTGCCAACGTTGAAAAAGAGGGCTTCACAGAGGATCATATCATTGCTTATCAGACAATGCTGCTTCGCCGATTTAAGCCTCTCGTTGTTGTTGGCCACGATATTAACGGCGAATACGGACACGGCCAGCATATGCTCAATACAGATACTCTTATAAAGGCAATTACCGCCGCAGCTGACGAAAATGCTTATCCCGACACTGCCGCAGGTCTTGGCATCTGGGACACTCCCAAGCTTTATATCCATCTGTACGAGGAAAATCAAATAACCCTCAACTGGGATACACCCCTTGAAAAGTTTGATGGCAAAACAGCCTTTCAGATCTCTCAAAAGGGCTTTGATTGGCACAAGTCTCAGCATAACACCTGGTTTAAAACCTGGCTCAACGGCAAAAGCGGAGCAAACACCGCAGCTGCAAATATAAATCAGCACTCTCCCTGCCTCTTCGGCTTATACAGAACAACTGTTGGCGAGGACGTGGCAAAGAACGATTTCTTTGAAAACGTTACCATCTACGCCGAGCAGGAAAGAATAGCCGCCGAGGAGGAAGCAAAGCGCCAGGAGGAGGAAGAAAAACTCCGTCAGGAGGAGGAAAGCCGCAAGGCAGCCGAGGAGGAATCCAAAAAACTTGAAGCGGAATCCACAGAAGCCCCCGAAGCAACGGAAGAAACAAAGAAAGCTCCCAAGGTCCATCCCGATATTATTTTCGCTTTAGTCGTTGTGGTCGGCATCGCAATAACTGCTGTTCTCACAGTTGCTTTTATGAAAAAGCACGCTAAGCCTAAAAAGAAATAAAAAAATCCTGCAACGCAAGTTGCAGGATTTTTATCTCTATTTAACTTAGAACTGCTTAAGAAGATCAAGAACTGTTTCAAGCTCCTCGGGCTTAACAACGTCTGCCTTCTTATTCTCAAGAACGCAATTTGTGAAATAGCTGATTTCTTCAAAATATGCGTCTGTTGCAGGAAGGTTGATGCATTCGCCTTCAGCATCAGCTTCGCCGCTCTTAACCTCAAATGCCTGTCCGCCTACGGGGAAGATTGTCAGCTTGCCATCCTTGAATTCCACAACTGCCTTTTCAAAGGACATACGATAGTCTGCTGTGAAGGGGCAGGGACCGTTATACCAGCAAGAGTCTGCTGTGATAAAGAGGCCGCCGTCAAATTCATAGGTTGCATTGATGATATCGTGATCCTCAAAACGAGCACGGTGTGTAATGCAATTTGTGGGCTTGCCAAGTGTGTAAACAAGGTAGTCAAGATCGTGGATATGAAGGTCGAAGGGAACGAGACCGCTGCACTCTTCCTTCTTCATCCAGTTTTCCCAGCTCCAGCCGGGTGTGCCGCCAAGGCGGTTCATATGTCCGCAAAGGAGCTTGCCGTATGTTCCGTTATCAATAGCGTCCTTAAGAACTACGTATTCGGGCCAGAAACGAAGCACGTGAGCGATCATAAACTTAACGTTATTCTTCTCAGCTGTTTCGTATACTCTCTTAACGTCTTCCTTCTTAAGAGAAATGGGCTTCTCGCAAAGAACGTTGATTCCGCGCTCCATAGCCTTGATGGAATATTCTGCGTGAAGGAATGTGGGAAGGCAGATATCAAGAATATCGATCTCTTCCTTTTCAAACATTTCCTCTGCGTCTGTATACTGTCTTGCGCCTGTGCCTGCGAATCTTTCCATTCTGTCAGGCTGAACGTCACAAATCGCTACAAGCTCAACCTCGGGGAGTCTGAGCCATCCGGGAATATGCGCACCGCTTATTCCGCCTGTTCCAAGTACTGCAACTTTTAACATATTATATCTCCTTAAAACTCGGCAATAACGCTCTCAAGAAGAGCCTTTGCCTCAAGAATGTCAATATTCTGCTGCTCACCAGAGATCTCGCGCTCGATGATAACAGGTCCGTCGTATCCGATAGAATGCATCTTACGGAGGAATTCGGGAAGATTTGCCTTACCTGTGCCGATCTTAACCTCTTCGCCAAGGTCGCGACCGTTTGTGGGGTAAAGACCGTCCTTTGCGTGGATATTCTTGATGTGCTTACCGATAACGTCGATCGCGTCAACGGGGTTTGCCTTACCGTAAAGGATAACGTTACCTGTATCGAAGTTTACGCCAAGGTTGTCCATTCCAACGTCCTCAAATGCACGAAGCATTGCAACGGGAGTTTCCTGACCTGTTTCGAAAAGAAGACCCTGTCCGTTTTCCTTACAGTGAACCGCAACAGCCTTAACCGCTTCAATAAAGCCTGCATAAAGAGGATCGTTGGGGTTTTCGGGGATGAAGCCCATATGTGTTACAACGTCCTTTACTCCAAGCTTGAGAGCAAAATCCGCGCCATCGCAAAGATTCTTGATTCTCATCTCGCGATGCTCGGGGGGAACAAGACCGAGAGTCTGCTGGCCTTCATAGAAATTCCAAACGCAAGGACCTTCCCATCCGCACCAAAATGCTGTTATTTCAACATTCAGCTTCTCTGCTGCCGCCTTGATCTTTGCAGCCTCTTCATCTGTCCATTTCTGAGGGATCCAGGAAACAAGCTGGCAATGATGAAAACCGTTGTTCACGATATCAGCAAACTGCTGCTCTATATCTCTGTCCCAGGAATGATTTACGCATACACCTACGTACATAAACTTTTACCTCCGTTTGTATTGCATTGGTTATAGTTTTATGATACACTAAAATTATGATATTTCAATACCAAATAATGCTCTATTTTAGCATTATTTTGACTTTTCAAGGTGAAATTATGCAAAACAGCTTTAAAGAACTTGAACCCGTTAATTACGACCGCGCAACTGCCGCCGTTCTGAAGTTTTACAAGCCCCCCTACGTTCACTGCTTCCCTCTTCATTGGCACGACAGAATAGAGATACTCCGCGTGGACAAGGGCGAAATGACAGTTACCTGCGGAAGCAATGAATTTACAGTTAAAGAAAACGAAATTGCGCTTATAAACTCAAAAGAGATCCACACTGCCTCCACCTTTAATCGCGAAGTTCAATACACCTGCATCATGTTTGAGCTTGGACATTTGATGAACAACCGCTATTACGGTCAGAATTATTTCAAGCCTCTGCTTTTCAGACAGCTGCACTTTAAAAACCACATCTGCGATGAAAGCATCAATATGATCCTTAACAAGCTGGTTGAGGCATATGAACTCAATAACACAACAACTGCACTCCGAGTTGACGCCGCCATCCTTATGCTGATGACGAGACTTATTGAGGACTACATCAACACCGAGCCCGAGCTATCTCCCAAACACTCTGACAACAGATTCACCGAGGTGCTTGACTTTCTTGACGTCCACTTCACTGAGAACATTTCCATCTCCGAGCTTGCCCAGAGATTCGGATACAACAAGTCATACTTCTGCAGAAAGTTCAAGACGGAAACCGGCATCACCTGCATTGAATACATCAACGCCCTGCGCCTTGACTACGCCGCAATTATGCTTAAGGGTACCCCCTACTCCATCAGCGAGATCTCCGAAAAATGCGGATATCCCGACCCCAACTATTTCTCCCGCTGCTTTAAGGAGAAATACGGCATCAGCCCCGGAGAATACAAGAAAAGCAAATAAATAAGAGCTTACCGAAAATCGGTAAGCTCTTTGTTTTTTATTTTACAAAAGGAAGTCCCTTATCGCTTGCGCCGCGAAGATTTTCCGCAATAACGTTCAGCGCGTAATACATAGTTTCCTTCTGCTCATCGGAAAGCCCCTTTCCGCCAACCTCAACTGCAACCTTTGCACGCTCACCGATATAATCGGCAATCCTTCTGCCCTCATCGGTCAATCTGAGCTTAGCTCTGTAGGATGCGCCCTCGCGTACAACGAGACCGTGCTCCTCCATTGCAGACATTGCACGGGAAACGTCCGCCTTGTTTCTGCTGGTTATCTCACAAAGCTCTGTTGAGGTGATTCCGTTGTCATAACGGTTCAGCGCCATAAGATAGATGGCATAGGGCCCCTTTAGGCCGCATTTTTCCATTTCATCTGCTGCAATTGAATGTAAATATTTATGTATTTCCGATATGGAATATGAAAGTCGTTCATATCTGGTGATCATATGCGCCTCCGGGATAATTGAGTTTAACGCATTGATTATAACACCCGAATGTTGATTTGTCAACATCTCCGAGGCAAAAAAATAAGGCGCTCTTGGCACCCAACATAATTATTATACCAAAAAGCAATACAAAAAGTCAATTCGTAAATTGAATAAATTGTTTTTGTGAATTTTGTACAAAGTTCCGTCTTGCAAAAGCTATTTCTTTGTGCTATACTAAAGACACAGAAAGGAAGGTACAAACCAATGTACTAAAAAACACTTACCGATTTTAATTCTATAAAGGAAGGTACAATCCCATGTACTAATTAAATCCAAGGTTTTGATTCAGTGATCATCCAAAAGCTTATTAATAATTAGCCGTTAATGTAGCATTAGAGAGTTGGATAGTCGAAGTCAGTAATTGAAGTTTTCACAAAAAAATTTATTTATATATATATTTGTAAACACGATAGATGAAAGCTTTTGTATGATGTATGAAGATCAAAACAAAGTGTTAAAAGCCTCTGTAAAGTTTAATTTGGAGAAAGGTAGGATACTCAAATGATGTTAGATACAAAGAGTGAACAGAGATAACCCTTGATCGTATCGGAAGAGAAACGGTATCGGTCAAGGGTTATTTCTTTTTTGTTCCCTTTTAGTCCCTCACGGGGCTTTTTTGTTTTCCGGAACAATTTATCGTATCTGACATTTCAATTTTACGCTCAGCATAAAAAAAGGCACCCGAAGGGTGCCTTTTTATCTAATCAATATGCGCTGAACATAAGAGCGGCGATCCATGCGCTGAAAGCTGTTCCGACAACAGACAGCACAATGTTGGTGATAAAGCCAACGAGAGCGCCAACGCCTGCTCTCTTTGCCTTTGCAGGCTCGTCATTCTTCCATACAAGCCAGAGAATGAGGCCTACGAGGGGGAAGAAGAATCCCAGAACTGCCCATCCGAAGCTTGCTTTCTTCTCTTCTGCCTTTACAGGAGAAGAATCCGCAACGCTTGTTCCGCAGGATGCGCAAACAACTGCTGTATCCTCAATCTGTGTTCCGCAATGCTTACAAAAAGCCATAATATACCTCCCTATTTATATTTTACCACGCAAGAGCCGCGGCAGGTATACCTATCGCAAAAACGACCATAAGTATAATTGCAAATATGTACAACGCCACAGCCGAGGCAACGCTTACAAGCGCGCCGATTCCTGCGCTCTTTGATCTCTTTGGATAGTCCTTCATCCAAACAAGATAGAGGATGAGGCCAACCAACGGGATGAAGAATCCGAGGACGCCCCAGCCAAAGGTCGGGCCCTCATCAGTGGGGATCGTTTTTAACTTGTTGATCTCAGATCCGACAGCCTCTCCGCAGCTTGCGCAAAAGGAAGCATTGTCCTGAAGCTGAGCTCCGCATTTAGTACAATATGCCATAGCGTCCTCCTTTTATAAATTTAAAATCAGTTTAGTCAATAACCTCAATTGTCATGCCGTCTGTAAGGTCTGCTGTTGCGATGAAGAGCTTTTCAGCCTCCATAAGCTCGTTATACTCGCCTGCTACAACGTTGCCGTTAACCTTATATGTTCTCTTTCCTGCGCCCTCGTTCTTATATGTAAGAGTTACGGGATGGCCCTTAACGATAACCTTGATAGAAGCGTTGTCGCAAGGCATTGTTGCAGGAGTATGAACTGTAAGACCGTCAAGATTAGGAGCGATACCGAAGCCGAACTTGATAAGCTCCTTAACAAGAACTGCACCACTACCTGTGTACCAGTCACCCATAGAGCCGCCGTCGATCTCATAATCGGGGTTGCAGCAATAGGAGTTGGGCATTGCAAATGTTGTCATTGTGCAGTTATCGTGAGAGATAACCATAGACTTTTCCATCTGGCGCCAAGCCTCAGCAGATTCGCCGAGAATGAAGAGCGCCATAATGCTGAACATACTTGCGTGAACGTATGCACAGCAGTTTTCGTACGTACCGGGAGTGATGTTAGCAACGCGGCCTGCCTCCTGCATACCGTAGGGGAAAGCAACGTCAAATGTGAGAAGACCGTACTTGGAGTCAAGAGCCTTCAGAGTGTCAACAATAACAGCCTTAAGGGAGGGATCGCGCTCAACCATTCCGGAGATAGCCCAGAAGGAGTTTGCTGTACCACTGCGACGAGCCTTTCCGTCGGGGTCGTTCCAAGAGCCAAGCTTATAGCTTCTCTTGTCGCCGATACCGTGGATGATCTTTCTTTCACCTGCATCGTTTGTTTCGATTGCGTTTTCTGTAAGACCGCCTGCAAGCTCTTCCATAATAGCTGCATATTCAGCGATCTTTTCCTCGTAGCCGCCAACCTTTGTAAGGATCTCGATCATTTCGCGGCAGTTCTGGTAAAGCTGGAGTGTTGCCATAACTGTGATACCGGAGCCATAGCGCTTATCCTTTTCATCAAAGCATCTGCCAAGTCCGTCAAGAGCATCGTTCCAGTCACCGTGGAGGATCTTAAGGCAATGAGTGTTATATTCGCGGTCAATATTGCGAGCCATATAGTCCATGATCTTGATCATATGGCAGAGAACGCTATCAACGATATCGCTCTTTCTTTCAACCCAGTTACGCTCACTATTGCCCTCTTCGTGAGCAACGTAGTAGGAGCAAAGCTCATCAAGGATGGACCAGTCCTCTGTATAGCAGAGGTATGTATAGATAGTGGAGATGATCCAAACGCCCTGGTCGATAAATCTTCTCATGTCCATATCGGGATTTGCATCGGGATCGGAGGGAACGGAGAACTGACGGGGAGGTCTGCCGTCCTCAAGGATATAGTTAAGTGCAACGATGATCTTCTCGCGGCTCTTCTCAGGCTGCCAGATAAGGGAGCCCTCAAGCTGCTGGAATACGTCGCGGATACCGATGTGGGGACCTGCATAGTTCTTACCGAGAGCGCAGAAGGATGTCTGCTTCTGAACGTTGCGAATGAAGCGGTTGAGCACCTTATTATTGATGCCACCCTTCCAATCTTCAAATGTAGCTGTCATCTTAGCGAGCTCTGCGTTTTCAGATGCATCCCACTCAACTGCAGCAGCATCAATTGCAGCCATATCAACTGCTTCCTTCGCTGCAGCCTCAGCATCGGGAATATTGTGATAATAGGAAAGATCGTATTCGATTCTTGTTTCCTCGCCAGCCTTGAGCTCATAGTGGAAGATATCACCGAGAGAAGCAATTTCTGTTGTTGTTGCTTCCTTTGCGCATCTCTTATATTCGCCTGTGCGGAGGGATTCAGCATTTGTGAGAGTTCTGCCTCTTGCACCGAGAATGTCGCCACGGTCAACTGTATGGTATTCCTCTGTAACTGTGCCGCCAACGCGAGCAGAGTTGATCGTCATACAATCAAGGTCGCTTCTGAGGATAACGGAGCCGTTATCAAGTCTGGAGCCGAACTTGCTCATTCTGTGCCAGAAGGATTCTGTTTCCTCATAGCGGAGCTGAGCATTGATATAGGAAGAAAGATAGAATGTGATATCCTCTTCTGTCTTATTCTGTGCATAAAGAGCAAGGTGGATATGCTTATCAGGGCTTACGTGGAGACGAACTGCAAATGTTGCGTTCTCTGTTTCTGTGATATAGTAAGCGCATCTGAGGCCGAATACGCAATAGCGCTCAACCTTGAGGGGCTCGAAGAGCTGACGGTTTACACCAAGGATGGAAATGGGATAGAATTCGCCATTCTCCATAGGGATACCTGCAAAAAAGCTGATGGAGGGATCATCGGAGAAATGGTTGGGCTTGAAGATGGAGAAAAGGGATTCACACGCCTCAATATTACCGGAGGAGCGAGCCCAAACAACGAGACCGTCTGCATCATAGGGATGACGGGATTCGCCTACTTCTCTTTCAAAGCAAACAACCTTGCCGTCGGAAAGATAAAATGAGTTCTGAGGAAGCGCATTTTCGGCGGAGGGATTTGCCTTCAATTCTGCTACCTGGCTGAGAATATTTTTGATTTCTGCGTTCAGCATAATTATATTCCTTTCGCTCTAATAGTTATTACTTTTATTCTACCATACTTTTCATCTTTCTACAATAGTTAGATGATATTTATTTTTATCATCTGACCAGTCTCCTGCCTAACAAAAATCCCCCTGCAGAAAAACTGCAGGGGGATTCGAAATATCAATATTCAAGAGGCTCAACGTAGGAATCGTAATATCTTTCCTGGAAATAGATACGCTGCTCCATATCCTCTTTGGTATAATGTCTTCCCTCGGGCGCTGCAACAAGCTTGTCCTCTACGTCGTCGCGACGATGAACGATTCCTATAACCTTAGCTGTATATCTTTCAACGGGCTCGTGTACACCGAGAAGATACACGTCCAGAAACTCTCCGTCACCACCGATAACACCCGGAATATATCCGTAGTTGATATCATATGAAAGGCTATAGCCCTGCTTCTGATAAACAAAACCAAGTGGACGGTCGATCTCAATATCGATAACCTTGCCAAGATAGGACTTAACCTGCGCTTTTCTCTCATCGTACGTCATACGTGCTGACTCCTTTCAGGATTTACTAAACACAGTATAGCACAATCACAAACTCAATGCAATAATTTAGCAAGGTTTTTAAACATTTTTAACAAAAAACTTTGCTTTGCTAAACCAAATCATTTTTTCATTGTCGCTTTAAGAATATTTATGTACTCCTCTGCATCAAAGCTATCAAGAACAGAATCCTTTTTGAGATACAAGGGGTGATGAGGATGGCCTGCCCTCTTTGAGCGGGCACCTGCCGTGAACCACTTGGCGCCGTATTTTTCACCAAGGCGGATCATATCAAGAACACATTCGGGAAGATATGCTCTTTTTTCAATAATAGTTCCCCAAGCCGCCCAAACGGAGGGCTGCTCCTTGGAAATAGAAAGCACGTATTCAAAGGCCTTCATATTCTCCTCGTGCATACGGAGATTCAGCTCGCGCTCCATATGATCGGGATCCGTTGCTCTTTGGGCATACACGTTGAACATTATAAAGCTGTCGTAATCGTTATAATGAGCGATTCGCTCAACGCTCTTTAAAGTGTTGTCAAGATTATCAGGCTCTGCGGTTGAAGGGTTGATGCCGATGCAGATAAGGGGTCGGCTGCCGCGTGTGCCGAGAATATATCGGTACTCTGAATAGAAATCAGGGATGTATATCCACTTTTCGCGGTCGTAGTCCTCTCTGCCTGAGTTCACCTTGGCATCCTCAAAGGAAAGAACGTCTATATCTTTTGTCAAAGCTGAAGGAATATGCATATCATTCTCCTATAATAATTCTATATAGCTCTTCTGCTGTGTTGGCAAATACCTTTGCCCCCGCCGCCTCAAGCTCTTCCCTTGAGCGAAAGCCCCAGGTTACAAGCACAGCGTCAAGATCAGCATTTTGGGCTGTTTCAACATCCACCTCAGAATCACCAACGTATATAACCTTTTTCCCGTCTAAAATCTCAATAGCTTCAAAAACTCTGCGGGGATCCGGCTTACGGGGCGTTCCCTCAAGCTCGCCGAAGGCAACGTCAAATACGCCGTCAAAATAATGCTCCATTATGTCACTGACAGCAAACTGCGCCTTGTTTGAAACAACACCAAGCTTTATGCCTTCATCGCGAAGACGGACAACTAGCTCATTGATACCATCATAGGGGGCAGTTTTATCGTTTGAGTGATCCTTATAATAAGCCTTGAAGCATTCAAAAACAGATAGAGTGTCAGCTTCGCTCGTCCCCTCGGGTACAGCACGCTTTATAAGATTGAGTATCCCGTTTCCCACAAAGGCTCTAACCTCGTCAATGGTTCGCTTCGGGAATCCATTCTCCTCCAAAGCATAGTTCGCCGCCCCGTGAAGGTCGGGCAGAGTGTCAAGCAGAGTTCCATCTAAATCAAAAATTACCGTATCGTATATCATATACTTCTCCAATTTAAATTCTACCTCAGTTAAGTATATCAAATTCTACACCTCCTTTCAAGATTGACTTTGCTTTAGTTTTAAGATATAATTAAAAATGCTTAAATCATAAAATTCAGATCGCTTCTGCACATCTCATCCACCGCAAGCGGTCCCCCTTCCCTTCCTAAGGGAAGGCAAAAGGAGAACACTATGGAAAAGTTTATGAGAGTTGCAATTGAAGAAGCGAAAAAATGCGCTGCGCTTGATGAAGTTCCCGTTGGAGCAGTTGTTGTTAAAAACGGGGAGATCATTGCCGCCTGCGGAAACGGACGAGAAACAGAAAAGGACGCAACTGCCCACGCGGAAACCTCTGCAATCAGAGAAGCCTGCAGAAAGCTTGGGGGCTGGCATCTGAAGGATTGCGAATTGTACGTTACCCTTGAACCCTGCCTTATGTGCGCAGGAGCTATCGTAAACGCAAGAATTGAAAAGGTGGTCTTCGGCGCATATGATAAAAAAGCGGGTGCAATGGGCTCAATGGTAAATATTACGGAGCTTTCCGTAAATCATAAGCCTGAAATTATTTCCGGAGTACTGGAAGAGGAATGCTCTTCCCTGCTCCGTGACTTTTTTAGGGCAAAACGCGAAAGAGGAACACGCTGGAATAAATAATTTTGGGCATAATCACAAACCTAAAAAAAGATTAAAAAAACTTTAAAAAATGTGTTGACAAATGAAAAGGGGTTTGCTATAATAACAAAGCCGTGAGGGACACGGCAACAAACAAAATGGAAGCATAGCTCAGTTGGGAGAGCATCTGCCTTACAAGCAGAGGGTCATAGGTTCGAGCCCTATTGTTTCCACCATATGGCCCGGTAGCTCAGTTGGTTAGAGCGCTAGCCTGTCACGCTAGAGGTCAGGGGTTC
>JAZQVW010000079.1:0-4733 GCA_045632025.1 Candidatus Avispirillum sp.
CTGCCTCTCTCAGCACCTCTCCTACAAGGTCTGCTACCTCGTGAGCAAGGGGCGCGTTCTCGCCGTATTTTTTCTCAGCCATTTCACCTGCAAGACCGTGAATATACACACCGAGAGATGCGGCGCCGAGCATTGAAAGTCCGCCGCAACGAAGTCCTGCAATAACTCCGCAAAGCACGTCTCCGCTTCCGCCCTTTGCAAGAGCAGGAGTTCCGCTGGCATTTACAAACATATTGGTCTTATGAGCAATGACAGTATGATGGTCCTTTGCAACACAAACCACGTGATGGGAGTCAGCATAATCCTTTGCCGCCTGCCACAGGTCTGCCTTTATCTCGTCAACTGTCTTGCCGCTGAGTCTTGAAAGCTCAAGGGGATGGGGCGTTACTATTGTGGGCACACCAAAGGGATATTCAAGATCGTATTTTGCTGTCAGGTTAAGAGCATCCGCATCAACAATAAGGGATGATTTTACAAATTTATATACAGTGGACACTATTTTAAGCGCTCCGAGGCCCATTCCCATTCCGGGGCCAAGGCAGACAACTCTTGCCCGCTCAACTGCCACCTTCAGCTTATTTACGTCGGGCTCGCTCCAATCAGTCGTTGTTACGATAGCCTCGGGAATAAGCGTCTGAAGGGGGATCCTGTTCTCTTCTGACGTGAATATTTCAACAAGACCTGCTCCGCTTCTATATGCGGCAAGCGCCGAAAGATAAACCGCACCGCACATTCCCGGAGCACCACCGATGATAACAGCGCGACCGAAAGAGCCTTTATTGGAATCCTTCTTTCTTTTAGACAAAAGCTGAATATCGTTTTTAGCAAGAACATAGGGCACGAATGCTGCCTCGCCGTCAAAATGCTCCGCTCCCGCGCAGGAAATACCGATATCGACCGTTGTTATCTTTCCGCAGGTTTCGGGGCCTTCGCCAAGGAAATGACCTATTTTATACGCCTGAATAGCTACTGTTTCGTCCGCCTTTACCGCGCACCCGAGAATTTCTCCGTTATCTGCGCAGAGTCCCGAGGGGATATCAACGGAAAGCACCTTGGCACGGCTATTATTTATTGCTGTGATTATAGCGGCATTTTCTCCGTCTATCTCGCGTGAAAGCCCGATACCGAACATAGCGTCAACAATAGTAGTGTATTCTTCGTCAATTGCCGAAACAAACTTCACGCCTAATTTCATCGCCTCATCAAGTCTGCGGGCAGTTTCCGCTGTGCAGGAATCCTCTCTTCCGCAGAAGAGGATATGAGTTTCGTTTCCGTCAAAGGCGCAAAGTCTTGCGGCAATAAGTCCGTCACCGCCATTATTTCCTCCACCGCAAACAAACAGAGTGCGGCTTAGATCGAAGTTCTTTGAAAGAACGTCGTACACAGCACTTGCCGCCTTTTCCATCAAAACATCAGACGGGGTTCTTTTTTCTATCTCGCGTCTGTCGCAAGCCTTCATTCTTCTTGAGCAAAGAATTCTTTTCATGTTCCAAATCCTTTCTTTATCAGAGGCCGAATCCGCCGTCGATTCCGATGATCTGACCTGTTATATATTCTGCCGCATCACTTGCTAAAAATCCTATGAGAGAGGCAACCTCCTCTGCTCTGCCAAGTCTGCCAAGGGGAATATCCTCGCAGATTGCATTGAGCGTTTCCTCTCCAAGCATTGCGTTCATCTCCGTGTTTATAACACCGGGCTCAACGCAGTTTACTCTTACGCCTGACAGAGCAAGCTCCTTTGAAAGAGCCATCGTGAGACCTCTGAGGCCTGCCTTTGATGCGCTGTATGCGCTCTCACAGGATGCGCCTACTCTTCCCCAAACTGAGCCTACGTTTATGATAACGCCGCTCTTTCTTCTGACCATACTGACAGATGCCGCGCGGCTCATTGCATAAGCGCTTGAAAGATTTGTGTTTATAACCTTAGACCAAAGAGCCGCATCAGTGTCGCATATCTGAGAAAGAAGAGCTATACCAGCGCAGTTTACAAGAACGTCAATAGCACCGATATTTTCCTCTGCTGTCACGTATGCCTTTTCCGCATCCTCAAAAACAGAAATATCTGCCTTTATCTTATATGCACCTGTAAGAGCCGAAACGCTTTCTGCCGCCTCTTCGTTTTTGTTATACACAAAGGCAACCTTATGCCCAAGGTCTGCAAAATATTTAACCGTTGCGGCGCCGATTCCGCGGCTTCCGCCTGTTACAAGGATATTCATATTATCTTTCCTTTGCTTTATAGTTTTAGTCCAAATACAAATTGAAATAGGAATACTGAGGTGCGTTATATCCCATAACTGCAACTCTGTTGCCAACGGGGCTGTCGTCTGACATAACAATTGCTTCAGCCGCATTTGCCGCGCGCCTTGTAGCTCTGCCCATCATATGAATGGGAGCGGCTATCTCTGCGACCTTTCCGTTTACTATTGCCGCCGCCATATATTCTCCGTCTATATCAAAGCCTATAAATCTTGCGCCCGACAGGCGAAGGATCTCTGCGCTCCAAGGATAATATCCATGGCCATCAAGCTGAAAATCTCTTATTCTTTTATACTCCTCGGGGGATATATCAAAAGTCGCTCCTCCGTCACCGCGGCATTTTATTTCATACGAATAAGCCAAAGGCTCAAAGCCCTGCTTTTTATAATACGCCGAAAGCTTATCATCTGCAGGATGAAGAAGCAGCGCCATACCCTCGCTTTTGGCTTTTTCCTTTACGTAGTCAAGTATTCTTTTGCATATACCCTGCCTGCGATATTTCTCATCAGTTGCAACGGCATAGCAATAATAAGCGCCTCCGCTCTCTGTTTTCAACAGATGAGCCATTCCGCCAAGCTCTTTATCAAAAAACAAGCAAACGGCGCCCGCATAGCTATATGATGTAATAAGCGCAGAAACAAAGGCCTCGTCGTCAAAAAATACGCGCTGCCACAGCCTCGTTACAGCAAGAAGCTCTTTTCCCTCAGGTCTTGTTATAAATTTTAAAGTTCCGTTCATTATAATATTACCTCAAATTTATTATATTTTTTTATATCTGTTATGTCAAGTGAGGTTATGTGATATTTTTGATACTTTATCCTTGACATAGGTGCAATAATCACTTATAATGATTATATATGTGCAATGGTGGATAAGTGTTTATTCGACACGCTTATTCAGCCGCCTTCAAACCCCATTTGCAGGCTTATCTGCAGATGAAGAAAGGATTGATTTCAATTATGAAAACTTTCAATAACCTTTTGCCCTATCAGGAACCTAAGCTTGTTGAAACTCTTCGCCAGCTGGCTCAGTCCAATGCTGAGGTATACGGCGATAAGGACCTCTACGTTTACAAGCAGAATGGTGAAAATATTTCCGTTTCTTACAACGACTTTTATAAGACTGTAAGAGCATTCGGTACAGGTCTTTATAAGCTTGGCCTTGCAGGAAAAACAATTGCTATCTCCGGTGATACCCACCCCAACTGGACAGCAGCTTTTATTGCTATCATTTCCGTTGGCGGCGTTGCTGTTCCTCTTGACCGCGACCTCGATGCAAAGGAAGCTGCAGGCTTCCTGAAAATCGCTGAGTGCGCTGCAGTTGTTTACACAGCTTCTCTCAACAACAAATTCAAGGGAATCGCTGAAGAGCTTCCCCTGGAATACTATATCCCCGTTTCCCCCGAAGAGGGCGATGCAATGTCCTTTGACAAGATCGTTGAGATCGGTCAGAGCGCACTTGACGAGGGCGAGGATTTCTTTGACACCTTTGAGCCCGATATGGAAAAGATGAGCATCCTCCTCTTTACCTCCGGTACAACAGGTACAAGTAAGGGCGTTATGCTCTCTCACGGAAACCTTGTCTGCTGTATCAATGCTTCCTGCAATGCTACACAGTATTCCAAGGACGACAGATTTGTTTCCGTTCTCCCCATCCACCACACGTACGAGCTTGCAGCAGGTCAGCTTGCACTCTCCAATCAGGGTGCTTCAATGTTTATCTGCGAGGGCCTCAGATATGCAACAAGAAACTTTAAGGAATATAAGCCCACAGCTCTCGTGCTCGTGCCTCTCTTCCTTGAAACAGTTCACAAGAGAATCTGGGACGAGATCAAGCGCAAGGGTATGGAAAAGAAGGTTCGCGCAGGTATGGTATTCAGTGATTCCATGCTCAGAATGGGCGTTGACCTGAGACCCAAGCTCTTCTCCGAGGTTACAGCGGCATTCGGCGGCGAGCTTCGCAGTATCGTTTGCGGCGGCGCTCCCATCGATCCTCAGATCCTTCGCGATTTCTACTCCTTCGGTATCACAGTTCATCAGGGCTACGGTATCACAGAGTGTTCTCCTCTCGTAGCGGTTAACCGCCCCGGAAACATTAAGTTTGATTCCGTTGGCCAGCCCGTTGACAACTGCGAGGTTAAGATCGTTCCTCTTGAGGACGGCGAAGGCAAGGCTAATGAAGGCGAGATCCTCGTAAAGGGTGGCAACGTTATGCTTGGCTACTACAAGAACGAGGAAGCAACTCGCGCTGCGTTTACATCCGACGGATGGTATCGCACAGGCGACGTTGGTAAGATGGATAAGAACGGCCACATCACAATCACAGGCCGTCTTAAGAACATCATCATCGCATCCAACGGTAAGAACGTTTTCCCTGAAGAGCTTGAAGAGCATCTGATGAAGATCGACGCTGTTAAGGAATGCGTTGTTGTTGGCCGCGAGGAATCCGGCAACGTAACAATCACAGCTGTTATC
>JAZQVW010000080.1:0-4455 GCA_045632025.1 Candidatus Avispirillum sp.
AACCTCTTTGCACAGGATCATTTCCCACCACCACCTTTTAGTGGTGGTGGGAAATGATTTTCTGCGAAAAGGTTTGGGGTGGGTTTGGGAGAGACCTTGCCTTAAAAGGTCCTCCCAAGTATGTTTTTAAACATTATTCACGGCAATCTCATAACGTAGCCTTTGCCGCGGATGGAGACTATAAAGCCTTCTCCGAAAAGGTTTGAGAGCTTTTTTCTGAGATAGCATACGTAAACGTCGCTGATATTGGTCTTCTCCGTGTTTTTCCAGAGTTTTTCGCGGATATATTCCCGCGAGAGGGGGGAGGCGGCATTTTTCAGCATAAGAAAAAGCTCGTATTCAAGCCTTGTAAGTCGGACGGTACTGCCTCCGTAGGAAACGGTGCATCCGTCGTCGTTTGTAACGACGGCCTCGGGATTTGAGGGCGCCTCTCTTTTTTCTGAAAGGGCGGCGGCCAGCATTCTCAGCTCCTTGATATTCACAGGTCGTGAGAGATAGGCTCTGCCGCTTTTTTTGCCGGCGGATGAGCCGATGATTATGGCGGGGATGCCTTCGTCCCCTGCAAGCTCGTCGCTTTCCGCTATAACGAGCGAGGGGGTATCCGTGAGCCTGAAGCCGTCGGACAAAACGGAAACCAGCATATTTTTGTAAGCTTCCGTAAAGCCTCGCACCGAGAGCCCTTTTTTATTTTCCTGTGTGTTTTCATTAAAAATAAAATCGTACATATACTTATTGTACAACCTTTGCTCTCTTTTGTCAATCAAGGGAAGGAATGTGAAGCTCAAAAAATGATCTACGTGTTTTTTATTCTTGCCGTATTACTGAACGGTGCAACGGATGCCGCCAATGCCATAACGGGTGTCGTTTGCGGCGGCGCCGTCAGCTACAGGTGGGCGGCGTTTTTCTCTGCCGCGTTGAATTTTGCGGGGCTTTTTGTTTTTGCCGCGCTTTTTCCTGCGGTGTCCGAAACTGTCGGGAATATCGCATCGGGAGGCAAAAGCGAGGCTCTTGCGGTGCTTTTGACCATTGTGATATTTGCAGGCGCGGCGTGGCTTTTCTCCGTTCCCACAAGCGAGAGCCACGCGCTTATCTCAGCTCTTGCGGGCGTTGCTCTTGCAAGGGGGCAGGGGATGGACGCTGTCGGTCTTGTCTACATAATGCTTGGCGCATTGCTGTCTGCCTTGCTGGGGGCTTTATTTGGTGCGGCATCTTCGCGGCTCTTTGGCAGAGTGAGTCGGGGCAAAGCTCTTTTGATAGTCGGATGCGGCGCCTCCTCCTTTTTTCACGGGGCGCAGGACGGGCAGAAATTTCTTGCTCTTGCCGTTGCCACGGGGCTTCTTGATTTCAGCATCCCCTCGGTCATGCTTGTGGCGTCGGTCATGTTTCTCGGAACGCTTCTGGGAGGGCGGAGGATAGTCCGCCGGCTTGGGGAGAAGATGGTGCATCTCAGCCTTCCCGTGGCGCTCTCCTCTGATATCGGAAGCGCCCTATCTCTCTTTATCATCACTCTTTTGGGCATACCTGCCTCCACTACTCATACCAAAACCTGTGCCATTGCAGGAGCTGCCTCCTTTTGCGGCGCGGGATTTGACAAGAAAGAGCTGTGCGGAATCGTTTTCGGGTGGATAATAACCGTTCCTGCTTGCATTTTGTTGGCATATTTCATCACAAAAACGATTAAATTGGCGTAAAATTGTTGAAAATCCACAAAAAATATACCTTTTATTCTACATCAAATCGGTGGGTTGCACTTGCATAATCAAATTGTGTAGTTTATAATTAATTTATCATTGACTTTTGGTTAAATGGAACAAATAACAAAGGAGATTTATCTAACCATGGCTGCAATTACCACAAAAAACATCAGAAACCTTGTACTTCTCGGACATAGCGGAAGCGGTAAAACTTCTCTTGCCGAGGCTATGCTTTTCAGCGTAGGCGATATCGACAGAATGGGTAAGGTTACTGATGGAAACACAGTTTCTGACTTTGATCCTGAAGAAATTGCGAGAGGCTCATCAGTTTCTCTTTCCAATATCGGCTTTAACTATCACGATCATAAGATAAACGTTCTTGACACTCCCGGTTCTCCCGACTTCATCGGCGAAACAATGGAAGGTATTCGCGCAGCAGACGCTGCTGTTATCGTTGTAGACGGTAAGGCAGGCGTTGAGGTTGGTACAGAGCTTGCATGGGAAAGAGCAACAAAGGCAGGCATGCCCGTTGCATTCTTTATCAACAAGCTTGACGAGGCTGAGGCTGACTACGAAAGAGTATTCTCCGATATCCGTGAAAAGTTCGGACGCAGAGTTTGTCTCACAAGCGTTCCCGTTATGTATAAGGACAGAATGACATACGTTTCTCTTGCAGAGAGAATGGCGTTCGTGTTCGATGAAAAGGGCCGCCGCAGCGATATCCCCATGGATGCTGACCTTTACGCTATCGTAGAGCAGTATCTTGAAACGTTTAACGAAGCTATTGCAACAACAAGCGATGAGCTTATGGATAAGTTCTTCGGCGGTGAGGTTATCACAAGCGCTGAGGCGATCGAAGCTCTCCATCAGGCTATCATCACAGGTGACATCGTTCCCGTATACTGCGGTTCCGTTCCCAATATGTGGGGCGTTAGAACTCTCGTTTCCGCAATCAAGGGATCCTTCCCCAGAATCACAGCTAAGAAGAACGAAAAGATCATCGTTGACGAATTTATTGCTGACAAGCCCATCGAGCCCGAAGGAGATTGCTCACTGTTCGTATTCAAGACAGTTGCTGACCAGTTCGGTAAGCAGACAATGTTCAAGGTTATGAACGGTACTCTCAAGAAGGATACAGTTCTTGTAAACTCCAGAACAGGTGCGCAGGAAAAGGCAGGTCATATCTATATCGTTCGCGGCAAGCAGCAGACAGAGGTTGACGAGCTTTGCTGCGGTGACATCGGCGTTCTTCTCAAGCTTGCTGACACAGCAACAGGCGACACACTTTGCGCAGGCAAGGCGATCTCTTACGTTGGCATCAAGTTCCCCGAGTCTCACATGACAAAGGCAGTTGTTGCAGGCGCGAAGGGCGACGAGGACAAGATCTCCTCCGCTATAGCTAAGCTTCTCGACGAGGATAAGACTCTCGTTTACGAAAACAATGCTGAAACAAAGCAGCTCACACTCTCCGGTGTTTCCGATATCCATCTTGAGGTTGTTAAGTCCAAGATGAAGAATCGCTACGGTACAAAGGTTGAGTTCGTAGAGCCCAAGATCGCATATAGAGAAACCATCAAGAAGTCCGTTCAGGCTGAAGGTAAGCACAAGAAGCAGTCCGGCGGTAGCGGTCAGTACGGTCACGTTAAGATCACATTCTCCCGCGGTGAAGAGGATGGACTTACATTCACACAGTCTGTAGTAGGCGGCGCAGTTCCCAAGGGCTTCTATCCCGCAGTTGAAAAGGGTCTCCACGAGGCTATGCTCAAGGGTGTTCTTGCAGGATATCCCGTTGTAAATCTGAAGGCTGATCTTTACGACGGCTCCTACCACGACGTTGACTCCAACGAAATTTCCTTCAAGCTTGCAGCTAAGCTTGCGTATAAGAACGGTCTTCCCAATGCTAACCCCGTTCTTCTCGAGCCCGTTGGTGAATTGAAGATCTCCGTTCCCGAATATATGATGGGTGACGTTATGGGTGATATCACAAAGCGCCGCGGTCGCGTTATGGGTATGACTCCCGACGATGAGAGAAAGGGCTACACAATTATCGAGGCTGAGGCTCCCAAGGCTGAAATGATGGACTATACCATCGTTCTTCGCGCTATGACTCAGGGCAGAGGCTCTTACACGTTCAAGTTCGTTCGCTACGAAGAGGTTCCCAACAGCGAAGCTCAGAAGATCATCGCTAAGGCTAAGGCTGAGGCTGACGACGAATAATAACAAAAGAGGTCACTTTTGTGGCCTCTTTTTTAATGCAGAATGCAGAGTGCAGAATGCAGAATTATGGTACAAATCCGCCGAAGCGGATTTGGGGTTATTAAAAAAGAGGCGCGGAGTGCAGAATGCTCGCCCCTGCGGATAAACGTATATTTCCGTCTGTCTCGTAGGGGCGTTCTTTGAACGTCCGTTTTAATACATCGCTAAACGATAATTTATCTTACAAAAAGGCTTCCCTTATGGAAGGGAAGCTGTCAGCGTAAGCTGACTGATGAGATGCGCACGACGGGTTTAGGGTTGCTTTATTAAAGGCTGCTAAATCAAAGAATTCAGATTCAAACTTTACATCTCATCCACCGCTGCCGCGGTCCCCCTTCCCTTCAATAAGGGAAGGCTTGGCGGCGGGAGCAAGCCCCCGCCCTACGGTTATCATATATCGAATTTCAGATGCGATTGTCTTCGGGCGAACACAGTTCGCCCCTACGGAGAAACGTGTAATTCCCTCTGTCTCGTAGGGGCGTCACTTTGTGCGCCCGATAGAAAT
>JAZQVW010000081.1:0-12302 GCA_045632025.1 Candidatus Avispirillum sp.
CGTAAGAAAGCACGTTGTCCACCTTCGGATCATAGGAAAGAGCCACAAGCGGAATGCCCGCCGAAGCCGCCGCCAAAAGAAAATGAAGGCGCATTCCAATGGCAAATTCAGCATTTTTCTGCAGCCCCAGAAGTATCCGCGCATCGGGCGGAGTTACAACATGTCCCCCCGTTATGTCAGCCATTGCCGCCGACAAGGCAAAATCACAGCTATCCTGCATTGAAACAAAAACGGGAGTTTTACCCTTTATCACAAAGGGCAGAAGCAGATGAAGCAGAGCATCCTCGTTTATCTGCCTGCTGCCTCTGCATCGGCGCACGGATACCGTGAAATAGCTTTCCTCACGTATTCCTCTCTCAAGGAGAAAACGGCTGACCTCGCTTTTCTCTGCCGCCTCCGTCAGAAAAAACGGGTCTGCCGAAAGCTCTGCGGCAACCTCCATTTTTGAAAGCGCACCGTGGGAAATATTGTCCCTGACGCTTATCTTGTCGCAAGCATCCAAGGCACCCTTTGCAACGTCCCAACGCTTTAAGGGGCCGATGCCGTTTGCATAAGCATAGACCTTTGCCCCAAGCTGCTTTGCAAGAAGCATCAGACGGCAATAATACCGAAGGCTTCTGGCGCTTGTTGCATCCTGCAAAAGACTGCCTCCGCCGCTTATATAAAGCTCCGCACCCGATAATTCCCGAACGATCGCCACCGCATCGTAGCGATGAACAAAGCGCACCCCCAGAGCCTTTTTCATTTTGGCGGGAGCGGCGGACAGCACCGTTATATCATAGTCTCCATATCTTGATCTTATCTCGTTTATAAGCACGGAAAGCACAGCCTCGTCTCCAAGGCTTCCATAGCCGTAATACCCTCCGATAACTATCTTTTTTCTCATAATAGCTCCCATCTCCCTCCTTTGACTTTTCCAAGATTGTTAACGGAAAACAAAGTGATTATTCATACTATTAATATTTACACCTAACTCCTTGAAAAAAATGAAATATTATGTTACAATGAACCCAAATAATTATGCCTAAAGGAGAATATCTCATGAAGCATTACACAGAAACGTTTGAATACGCTACGTTCGATAAATGCGGCAAGACCGTTCCCTACAGAATCCACTATCCCGAGCACCGCGACGAGAACGGAAAATGCCCCGCAGTTCTCTTCCTCCACGGCGCAGGTGAAAGAGGCACGGATAACAATCTCCAGCTTCGTATCGGCCTTGACGTTGCAATGAAGGATGCGGACAGCCCCCTCCACGATGCCCTCATTATCGCTCCTCAGGTTGAAATGGACGAGCATCAGAAGGAAAAATGGGTTTATTCCGACTGGACCCTCGGTAACTATAAAATGGACGAGATCGAGGAAAGCGTTTGGGTGAAGAGCGCAGTTGCTATCCTCCGCGAGAAGATCGCTGAATGCAACGTTGACGAAAGCAGAGTTTATATCATGGGCATTTCCATGGGAGGATTCGGCAGCTGGTATACAATGGCTAAATATCCCGAGCTGTTTGCTGCAGGCTTCCCCTGCTGCGGCGCAGGCGACCCCTCAAAGGTTGATATCCTTAAGAATATCCCCATCTTCACCTTCCACGGCGAAATTGACGACGTCGTTCCCGTAAGCGGCACAAGAGAGATGGTTGAGGCTATCAAGGCTGCAGGCGGCGATAAGATCTTCTATAAGGAATACCCCGGCGTAAACCACTGGAGCTGGGACCTTGCTTACGGCGAAAAAGAGATCATCAAGGAAATGTTCACCATCAGAAAAGGCTGATTTTAGCAAAATAATCTAACCAATGAAACGCTTAATAACTCTTTTGCTCCTCTCGGCGCTTCTCCTCTGCGGATGCAGACCCATAGATACGGAAGGGGACTCCCCCGCCATTAATATGGACGTTGAATTCAAGGAGCCCGAAACGGAGCTTGACCGCACAAATGACGGAAGGACCATAATCTGCGTTGACGCAGGACACGGCTTTGACGACGTGGGCTGCGGACCCTACCTTATGGGATGCTACGAAAAGGAAGTCACCCTCAGAGCGGCCAAAAAGCTGAAGGCGGCCCTTGAAGCACTTGGCGCTGAGGTGATCCTCACCCACGACGGAGAAACATACCCCGCAGAAGCTCAGCTTATAGCCGACGCAGAGCGCCTCGGCATCACCCTAAAGGAAAACGGCATAAAGGAAAATAATATCTTCTCCGCATACGAGCGCGGCATCTACGAGGAGATCCTTACAAGAGATGCAAATATAGATTTCTTTATCTCCCTCCACGTCAACAGCGTTGAACACGCCGACTATGTTGACGGCTTCGAGCTTTACTACTGCGAGGATAATCCCGAGAGCGACACCATCGTTCATTTTGCCAATAACCTTGATGCAGCCCTTGAAGGAGACTTCCTCCTTGACGCAACGGAATACGACGATTCATATATCGTTACAAAATACGCGAAGATCCCCTCCGTCCTCCTTGAAATGGGCTACGCCACAAACAAGACGGACGCAAAGAATATGACAGACGACGGCTGGCTCTCTCAGCTTGCAGAAAGCCTTGCCCGCGAAATAGTAAACATAGTTGAAAATTATTAAAGGAGCTTGCTATGATGATCCCCAGACCTGAATACCCCCGCCCTCAGCTTGTGCGCGGCGACGAATCCTGGCTTAACCTTAACGGTAAATGGTTTTTTGAAATAGACAACGCGGAAAGCGGCGGACAAAGAGGTCTTTATAAAATGGACCGCTACGAGCGCGAGATCATCGTTCCCTTCGTTCCCGAAAGCGAGGCCTCCGGCATTGAAAACGTTGACTTTATGACACGCGTTTGGTATTGCCGCAGCTTCACTCTTCCCGAGGGCTTTGACCCTGCAAAGGGCAAGATCCTTCTCCATTTCGACGCCCTCAACTACGAGGGTCAGGTTTGGATAAACGACGCATTTATGGGCGAGCATAAGGGCGGATACGTTCCCGCAACCTTTGATATCACAAAGGAAGTTAAGGCAGGGGAAAACAGAATCAACGTTACCTGCCGCAACGACGTGAGAAGCCCCCTCCAGCCCTCAGGCAAGCAGTGCTCCTCCTATGCAAACCACGGCTGCTTCTACACAAGATGCACAGGCATCTGGCAGACAGTCTGGCTTGAATACGTTCCCGCAACCTACGTTGATTCTATCAAGATGCTCCCCGACGTGAAGGGCGAAAAGCTGGATGTTACGGTTTACCTTGCAGGCGGCAACGCCCCTATCACCGCAAAGGTTTACTACAAGGGCGAGTTCGTGTCCGAAGCAAAGGCGGCAAGCGCTTGTAATACCGCAACACTTTCCCTTCCCGTGCCGAACCCCCATCTCTGGAACGTTGGCGCTCCCGAGCTCTACGATATCGAGATCACAGCAGGCGAGGATAAGGTTTCGTCCTACTTCGGCATGAGAAGCGTTGATATCGTTGGCAATAAATTCCTTCTCAACGGCAAAAGTGTTTTCATGCGCCTTGTTCTTGATCAGGGCTACTACGAAAAGGGTATCTACACAGCAACAAGCGACGAGGAATTCGTTCGCGATATAGAGCTTTCCATGGCGGCAGGCTTTAACGGCGCAAGAATGCATATGAAGGTGTTCGAGCCCCGCTTTATCTACCACGCCGACAGAATGGGCTACCTCCTCTGGGACGAATTCCCCAACTGGGGCCTTGATATCGCCCGCCCCGAGGCAATGAACGCTATGGTTCCCGAATGGCTTGATATCATCCGCCGCGACGTTAACAGCCCCGCTATTATCGGCTGGTGCGCCTTTAACGAATCCTGGCCCGGCGGAAGCGCCCGTCTTTACGACACAGTTTACGACATCACTAAGATGTTTGACCCCACACGTCCCGTTATCGATACCTCCGGATGGATACACCTGGGTAAAACAGATATCTTCGACGTTCACGACTACGTTCAGGAAAAGGAAGAATTCTATAACCACTATAAGGGTCTCTTTGACGGCGGCGACGTATTCTATAACGGCGAGGGCGGCGGCCCCTCTGCTCCTTACGGCGGAAAAATGCCCTATTTCGTTTCCGAATTCGGCGGCGCATTCTGGGATATAGACACTATCCTTGAAAGCGACGGACAGGAGTCAGGCAACGCATGGGGATACGGCAACGCTCCCAAGAGCCCCGAGGAGCTTGAAACAAGAATGATAGACCTTTGCACTATCCTTCTTGATAATCCCGGAGTTTGCGGCTTCTGCTATACTCAGTTCACCGACGTTATGCAGGAAATGAACGGCGTTTTCGCATTTGACAGACGCCCCAAGGTCAACCTTGAAAGAGTTCACGCAGCCCTTTCACGCAAGGCCGCAATTGAAGATTGAATTATTAAGGATCACTATACTAAATGAATATACTTGAATTTCTCGGGACGTGCCTCCATCACGGATGGCACGCTCTTGAGCATGCACTTGAGGACACTATCCTCATAATCCCCTTTATGTTCCTTGCCTACCTGCTTATCGGCGCCCTTGAGCGCGGCGGCGGACTTTTTATGATCCGCGCAGTTGTTGGCGCAGGTAAGGTCGGCCCCCTCATCGGCGGTTTTCTGGGACTTGCTCCCTCCTGCGGCTTTTCAGCGGCTGCATCAAACCTCTACGGAGCAGGCATACTAACGGCAGGAACTCTTATTTCAGTTTACCTTTCCACCTCGGACGAAATGCTGGCAGTTATGATCTCAAGCCAGGCGCCGATCGGCACTATCTTAAAGATCCTTCTTGCCAAGGCGGCAAGTGCGATCATAGCAGGATTTTTGCTTGATTTCTCCATCCGCCTTTACTACAGACTCAGATACCCCGAGGATTATCACACAATGGACAACGAAAACGACGGAAACATCACCGAGGAGGAGCTTGCCGAATGCGATTGCGGATGCGGCGACGGCTTCTGCGCGGCAGAAGGAAACCTCTTCGTTTCCGCACTTGTGCGCACACTGAGAGTTTTCGGCTTTATCATCGCCCTCTCATTCGTTATTAATATCGTGCTTGAATTTTTCGATATTGCAGACGCACTCCGCGCCCTCTCAGATATCCCCGTAGCGGGAAGCCTCGTTGCAGGACTTATAGGCCTTATCCCCAACTGCGCAGTTTCCGTTGCGGTTACACAGCTTTACCTTGAGGGCATCATCGGCGCCCCCTTTATGCTGACAGCTCTTCTTGCAGGAGCAGGAAGCGGACTTTTGATCTTGTTCCGAGCAAACGGCAATTTCAAGGAAAACCTCCTGGTTTGTGCTGAGGTTTACGGATTTTCCGTTATTTTCGGCAGCATTTTCGGACATATTTTGTTTTGATTGAGAAGATATTGCGCAAAACTATTGATTTTTTCAAAAAACAATAGTACAATAATTATAATTGACATAATAAAAAATAGTAACTAATTTTAGGAGATAGATCACTATGGCACAGCTTAAAAGAATAGGCGTTCTTACATCCGGAGGAGATGCCCCCGGTATGAACAGCGCTATCCGCGCCGTTACTCGCACAGCCCTTTCCTATGGGGTAGAGGTTTTCGGCATTCTGGGCGGCTACAGCGGACTTGTTAACGACAAGATAAGACCTCTCACAGCAAGAGACGTTTCCGGCATCGAAAGCATTGGTGGAACAATCCTTTATACAGATAGATGCGACGAGTTCAAAACAGAGGAAGGTATGCAGAAGGCAGTTGAAACATGCAAGAAGTACCAGCTTGACGGTATCGTTGCATGCGGCGGCGACGGTACTTTCCGCGGCGCAACAGACCTTTCCAACAGAGGAATCCCCACTATCGGCGTTCCCTGCACAATTGATAACGACATCGCTTCCTCCGAGTTTTCCATCGGATACGACACAGCTATGAACACAGCTATCGAAGCGATCGATAAGCTTCGCGACACTTGCGAATCCCACGGCCGTTGCAACGTTGTTGAGGTTATGGGTAACAAGGCAGGCGGCATTGCTATTCAGTCTGCAATCGCTTGCGGCGCAGTTGGTTGCGTTATCGTTGAGCGTCCCTTCGACGAGGAGGCTCTCTACGATAAGATGAAGCACCTCAGAGAAGACGGCAAGAGAGGCTTTATCGTAGTTGTTAGTGAAATGATCCCCTTCTACGCTTCCGAAGAGTTTGCAAAGAAGGTTGAAGCTGAAACAGGCATCGAAACAAGATTCGCTCGCCTTGCTCACGTTGTTCGCGGCGGTAACCCCTCCCTCAGAGACAGAGTTACAGCAGCTAAGATGGGCTCTGAAGCAGTTAAGGAGCTTCTCTGCGGAAAGACAAACCGCGTTATCTGCGAAAGAGACAACAAGATCACATCTCTTGATATCAACCTGGCTCAGACAGCTGACCGTATCTACAAGGGCAAGGATGATTTCAAGGCTATGAGCAAATATCCCGAAGAGGATAAGGCCCTCATCAGAAAGATCGTTGATGCAAAGAAGAAGTTCTTCAAGGATATGACAGTTCTTCTCGCTGACCTTACTTGCTGATAATTTGTTATAGTATTTAAAAGCGGCGATTTCGCCGCTTTTAATTTATTTTGTAGTTTTAAAAATCGCACGTCCATATTAAAGGGGACCCTCATCCACCACTCGGTGGTCCCCCTTCCCCCTTTGCGAAGGGGGAAGGCTTAGGTGCGCACTTTTAATTTATTAAGGAGAAAATATGGTTGCAAATAAAAAGCTGAAGATAACAGACTGCGAGTCCTGCATGTATTACGACTACGACGAATATATGGAGGCCTATATCTGCACTCTGGACCTTGACGAGGACGAAATGATCCGCTTCCTCGGGCATCCCTATTCAAGCTGTCCCTATTATAAATTCTACGACGAATATAAAACTGTTCAGAAACAGAACTGATTTCATATTTTTTAATCCATTCTTTACAAATTGGTAATTTTTAGGAAACGGTCTATCCATTGATTTTTTTCTCGATTTATGCTAAAATTTGTAAAAAGTTAAAACGATCCATTCTATGATAAGGAAGGTATGTATATATGAAATCTCTTGGAATCGTCAGAAAAGTTGATGAGCTGGGCAGAATCGTTCTCCCCAAAGAAATAAGAACGTCCTTTGAGCTTGAAAGCGGCGACGGCGTTGAAATCTTCGTTGATAAGGATAGAATCATCCTCCAGAAGTATGCCCCCTACTGCACCTTCTGCGGAGAGGCAAACGACGTTATCACCTTCAAGAACAAGCGCATTTGCCGCGCTTGCCTTGATGAGCTTACAAAGTAAATCCACCTCAAAAACATTTCGCAAAAAAATAATTCCCCGCTTATTATCCGTTTTGATTCGGGATAATATAAGCGGGGAATTTTTATTTTCTTCCTTTCCCAACGGATAGGCTCAAAAAGCTTTAAAAAACAAGCCTCACGATGCGACGCCCTTTTCTCTCGCGGGGTGGGAAAATAGCCCTATCACAGAAAAGAAAGGAAATAAATAAAAATGGACGTTTCAAAAATCAAAAGGCAGAGCGGCGGGGGGGCGGCCGCGCTTTTAAAAAAGCTTGAGGGAATATCCGATAAAAGGCTTGTTCGCACCATCACAGCCCCTCTGCTTTATTTTATGGCGGCGCTCGCTCTTGCAGAAATCGAGGTGACTCTCGGGGTCATCCCCTTCGGTGTTGCTATTATATGCACGGCAGGAGACTTTATATGCGCCTCAGCCTCACTTTGCGGTGCCGCACTGGGATGCGCAACCCTTGGCGAGGCGGGGCTTTGGCAGATAGCCATCTGCGCGGCGGTCTACCTGTTCAGACTTGCCGCTTCATACATAGAAAAAAGAAAGGGCTTCACAATAGAGCGCGCCTTCAGAGAAAAAAGACAAATGAGAGTTCTTGCCGCCGCAATTGCCTCAGTTGGAGCAGGAAGCATCACCGTCACCTTCGGCACAAACGTCTACTCCGATATTCTCGCCGCCATCTCGGGCTTTGCGCTTTATCCTGCCTTCACCTACGCTTTTATATTGCTGACCACAAGATCGGCCAAGCAGCAGGAGCGAATCCTTGGCCTCGGCGCCGCGGCCTTTGCCCTCTGCCACCTGCTGGGATCGTGGGCTCTGCCCTTCAGAGCGGCCGTTGCCGCCTCTCTTGCAATAACCTTTATTTTGACCTTTACCAACGGACCAATGGCGGGTATGACTATTGGCATCCTCAGCGGGATGGCCCTTGAGGCACCCTACGCCCCTATGATCCCCCTTGCCGCCCTTGCGGCAAGCCTTATTCATACGTATTCCGCCTCCCTTGCCGTTGTTGCAGGCTCGCTTGCCGCACTGAGCTGGGCCTTTGGCATCTCGGGCTTTGGCGCAATGGGGGATATTTTTCCCGAGATACTTTTCACCTCGGCCGTCCTTGCGCCCCTTGCAAACTTCGGTCTTTTGCCAAAAAAGGAGTTTTTTGCAGAACCGAAGGAATTTTCTCCGCCACCGCAGGATAACCCTCTTGAAAAAAAGCTTAAAAGCCTGTCCCTTTCCCTTGAGGAGATATCGGAATTGCTCACGGACGTTTCAAATCAGGTGCAAAGACCCTCAGCGGAGGAAGCAAAGCGCATTTGCGCCTCTGCCAGAGCGGCATATTGCAAGGGATGCGTTCACGAGGGCATTTGCGGCAAAACGGAAAAATCTGAGGTTGACGGCTTTTTTGACCGCCTTCAAAAGGAACTGTGCCAAAGGGGGAGCGCATCCGTTTCCATTGCGCCTCCAAGGCTTGCGGCGCGATGCTATAATATGGACAAAATTCTCGACTTCTCCTCAACCACCGCCAAAATATCCGGCCGACTTGCGGCAGAAAGCTGCAAGACCCGCCTTTTTGCCTCGGATTATAAGGCCATTGCCTCCCTTCTTCGGCAAAGCGCCGCCCCCGAGGAGGAAAAATGGGAGCGCGACCAAAAAAGCGAGAGCCGCCTGCGGGAGCATTTCTCCCAAATGGACGTTGAGATGAAGGGCATTGCCGTTTACGGAGGACGGCGAAAGAAAATATACTACCGAGGGCTCCTTCTCCCAAGCACCGCAGGGGAGGCGGACCTGCGCCGCGAAAGCGAAAAAATAGTGGGCGCAAATCTGTCCTCCCCTGAATATACCATAGACCAAAGCTCCGTTTCCGCCTATCTTCACACCGTGCCCCGCTTTAAAATAGACTCGGGCAAATACAGCTCAGCCGGTAAAAAGGATAACTTCAGCGGCGACACGGTCCTCAGCTTTAACAACGACGACGGCTACTATTATTCCCTTGTTTCCGACGGAATGGGAAGCGGCCGCGAGGCGGCGCTGACCAGCGGAATATCCGCCCTTTTCCTTGAAAAGCTTCTCTCCTCGGGCGCTCCCATGAAAAGCTCCCTTGAGCTGCTGAACGCATTCATTTGCGGAGGCGAGGGGGAATGCTTCACAACTGTTGACCTGATGGAAAGCGATCTTTATACAGGCAAAACAAGCTTTATAAAAAGCGGCGCCGCTCCCTCCTTCGTGCTTCGCGGAGGCAAGGTCTTCCGTCTCCACTCAAAAACAGTTCCCATCGGGATCATCCGCGCGCTGGACGCGGAAAGGATAACCTTTGATATAGCGGACGGCGATATGATAGTTATGATAAGCGACGGCGTTACGGGAAGCTACGAGGCCTGCCCATGGCTATACGAGCTTCTTGAGGGGCACAGCATCTCCGCCCTTCCTCCCAAGCAGGCCGCCAAGGCCATCGGCGAGGCGGCAGAAAGAGAAACGGGAAGGGAGGATGATATAACAGTTGCCGTTATGAAGGTGGAAGAATGCGCGTGATTCTTGATTAGCAGGAAAAAATGTGGTAAAATAGGGACAAGAGAGGTGAATTTTATGAAAACTGTACTTATTCTTGTTGACGGAATGCGCCCCGATGGGCTCATGGACATTCCCTATGCAAAAAAGATGGCGGAAACTTCTTCATATACTATGAACGCAGAGACTGTTTTTCCGTCCGTGACTCTTCCTTGCCATATGTCTCTTTTCCACAGCGTTGATCCCTCGCGCCACGGCGTTACCACAAACACATACACGCCTCAGGTGCGCCCTGTTAAGGGCCTTTGCGAGGTGCTTCACGATAACGGCAAAACAAGCGCATTTTTCTATAACTGGGAGGAGCTTCGCGACCTTTCCCGCCCCGGTTCACTTGTTAAGAGCTACTACGTTTCCGAGAGAGTTCTCGGCTTTGAAGAGGCAAACCGCCTTGTTACCGATGCGGCAATAACAAGCCTCTCTGAGGACAACCCCGACTTCATTTTCCTCTATCTTGGCTGGCCCGACTACGCAGGCCATTGGCACGGCTGGATGGGCGAGGAATATTTCCATTCCGTTCGCCGCTCATGGGACGAGATTGAGCGCTTTATGAACGCTCTTTTTGAAACGGATGAGGAATACGTTGTTTTCATCACGGCTGACCACGGCGGCCACGACAGAGGCCACGGCGCCGACATTCCCGAGGATATGATAATCCCCCTTTATATTAACGGAAAAGGCTTTGCGGCAGGCGAAGGCATTGAAAATGCTAACATTATGGATATCGCGCCCACGATCACAAAGCTTTTCGGTATCACTCCCCCTGCGGAATGGGAAGGAAAATCACTTATATAAAAGAAAAAAGCTTCTCGCAAGAGAAGCTTTTATTTTTTAGTTGATCTTTTCATTCCCGACCAAAGGCAGATGATTATCTGTCCCGGCACGCCAAGAACGAAAACAAGCCAATAGTTATAGCTGAGTGCAGAAAGATACACCGCCGCAAGAAGCGACCACATAAGGCAGGAGATAATGAAATAGTTCATCCTGCGCCTTCCCCAGATGCTGTTAAAAACAAGCACCACGATAAACGAAACGGGCACGGGCCATATGAATGCAAGCCACGCGTTTTTGAACACTCCGTACATCCCGAGGGAAACGAAAACAAGAGTTCCCATAAGCCACACAAGCATAACGGAAAGCAACGTCACCACAACGTGGAGCCTTGTTTTTCTTGGAGCGGAGACCTCTGCACTGCAATTCTCGCTGAGCAGACTATCCACAGTTACCCCGAAAAGGTCGGCAATTTCCTTAAGCACTATAACGTCGGGAATAGATGCGCCCGACTCCCATTTTGAAACGGCCTTATCTGAATAATTGAGCTTTTCCGCAAGGGCAAGCTGCGTCATCCCCTTGGCTTTTCTAAGCTCGGATATGTTTTTCGCGATTATATTTTTAAGCTCCATTACCACAAAGCCTCCCTTCAAAACAGTTTTTATAAGTATATCACAGTGCCTCCCATCTGTCAAGAAAAGGCCCGAAAACCCTTATACCACAAGGCTCTCTACTGTGGGTAGAGTCAATTTTTTCAAGGGTAGAGGCAAAGGATATCACAGTAGGGTGACATTTTTATTTGCTTATGCTACAGTTTAGTATACAGGCTCGCAAAGATGCCAATTGACCAACAGAATCGAGAAAACAATGACAAAAATGAGCAAAGAAAGAATCCGCAAAAGACGCCTCCGCTCCCTTGCAAAGGCAATACGAATACTGACCGTGGCACCCCTTATTGCCCTTATAGCCTTCACCATTATGCTTTCCCTGGGCGGAGTTTTCAACAATACGTGGGAATATTTCCACACCCTTTTGTTTATAACCATCCTTCCCCTCTGCGCCTATCCTCTTCAAAAGATACTTCCTCCCTTCAACCGCAAGGGCAGAAAGGGACAGCGCACTCTGGCAATGATAATGTCCATTATGGGCTATCTTCTTGGCGTTGCCTACTCTCAGGTGGCAGGAGCTTCCCCCATTTTAAAAACCATATTTATCACCTACGCCCTATCAGGCGTTTCCCTTTTTATTATAAACAAGCTCCTTCGCTTTAAGGCAAGCGGACACGCCTGCGGTGCGGCAGGACCGCTTGGTGTCCTCATCTATTTTATGGGAGCAAGCCTTGCAGGAGCCATAGCCCTTATTTGCGGCATTGCCATCCTTTCTGCCACCCTTTGGGCAACCCTCAAAACTCACGCACACACTGCCACTCAATTTATCATCGGCGCCATCATACCAATTATAATTTTCTACACACTAATATTATTCTGACAGACTGCGCCGATATAAAGAGCAGCGTGAAAAAATGCAGCACAAGCCGTGCTGCATTTTTGTTTTCCTAAAAACAAAAGATCCTGCCGTGGCAGGATCCTGTGCTATCAATATAAAGTCCCGCAGTGCCGTGTAAGGTCACAATGTGAAACCCTGCTCGTGCAAGGTGGTGTGCGTCGTCCGGGCTTTGTGCTTCCAACGTCCGATTCGCCTGTCAAAGGAGAGGCGGTCGGGAGGCCTGCATTCCTACA
>JAZQVW010000082.1:0-2537 GCA_045632025.1 Candidatus Avispirillum sp.
AAAAAAAGAAGCTGAAAAGGCTGAAAAAGCTAAGCTTTTGGAAGAGGCTCGCCTCAAGAAGGAAGCCGAGGATGCCGAAAAGACTAAGCTTTTAGAAGAGGAGCGCCTCAAAAAGGAAGCTGAGGATGCCGAAAAGGCTAAGCTTTTAGAGGAGGAGCGCCTTAAGAAAGAAGCTGAAAAGGCCGAAAAAGCAAAGCTCAAAAAGGAAGCGCGCCTGAAAAAAGAGGCTGAAAAAGCTGAAAAGGCTAAGCTCAAAAACGAAGAGCGCAAAAAGAAGGCGGCCGAAAAGGCAGAATCCGAAAAGGAGATCGCTATCGCTGAAAAGAAAGAGGAGGAGGCAAAGGAAGCTGACTCCAAGAGCGAAAGCGAAGACTCCTTGATCGAAAAAATACTTGCGCCCATAACCCCCGAGGAATTTGAGCGCTCTATAGAGGAATACGGACAGAAGTCCGCATCCAAATCCGGAAAATCACTTATTTCCAAAAGAGATAACATAATCCAGCTTTCAATGATTGCTGTTTTCGCCCTTATCTTCATCGGATGCGCCATTTGGCTCATCGGAGATATTCAGGGCAAAATGAAGGGCGACGAAATGTACGAGCAGACCTCCGATAATTTCAACGCCTTCATCCCCGGCGACGACAGCTCTCTTGCAAACAAGCTTTATTCCACAATGCTGTTCCCCGACCCCGACTCCCCTATGCAGACTCTCTACGACCGCCTCAGTAGCGGAAGCACAGACTACAGCGAGGGGGCAAACGAATATTCCGAGCAGCTGATGAATATCCGCGCCTCCATCTCCTCTCTCAAGGAGGTCAACTCCGACGTTTACGGCTGGATCTACGTTGAAGGAACAAAGATCAACTATCCCATTCTTCGCGGCGCTGACAACGTTTATTATCTGGACCGCTTCTACACAAAGGAATATCTTGCCATCGGCTCTATCTTTGCGGACTTCTCCACAAAGGACGTGCTGACAGATAATAAGAACACTGTTTTGTATGGACATAACGTTACAACGGGCGCAATGTTCCACGACGTTACAACGTTTTTGCAGAAGGACGTTTTTGAATCAAAGCTTATCTACGTTTACACAATGGACGGAATATATATCTTCAAGCCCTATTCCGTTTATCAGACAATGGCAGACGTTTTCTATTTCAAAACGTCATTTGACAGCGACGAGGACTTCGTTAAGTTTGCAAATAACGCGGGCCGAATGAGTAAGCACCATTCCGAGATCGTTATTGAAGAAGACGACGTTATCCTCACCCTTTCCACATGTACAAACGGCGGCGCAAGAGACGAGAGATACGCTCTGCACGCTGTCCTCATCGAAACGATCAACTAAGAAAGGTCTTTTATGAGTATTCCAAAGAACCTTATCTGCCCTCTGTGCGCCTCCCCGCTCACCGAAAGCGAAAGAAGCCTCAGATGCGGCGGCGAAAAAGTGCATTGCTATGATATGGCGGCCTCAGGCTACGTTAACCTGCTGCCGCCCGGCAAAATGAATAATGCAAAAACGGGCGACGGCAAGGAAATGCTTCGCGCAAGAGTTAATTTCCTCTCGGGAGGATATTACGATATCATCTCAAACACGGTTGCGGAAATAATTGACACAAGCGTTGCAAAGGAGAAGGTATACGTTCTTGATGCAGGCTGCGGAGAGGGATACCACCTTTGCAATATTGCCTCAAAGCTGAGCGAAAAGAAAAAGATTCGCGCCATCGGAATCGATGCCTCAAAGCACGGAGCCGATATGGGCGCAAAAACGGCAAGATTTAAAAAGCTCCCCGCATTCTTTGCCGCAGGAAATATTTTCTCAATGCCCATTGCCAATAATAGCTGCGACGCGGTTGTCAGTATGTTCGCGCCCATTCCCGCAGAGGAAGCTGATCGCGTGCTTGCGGACGACGGAATACTTGTGGTGGTTGCCTCAGGCGTGCATCACCTTTGGGAAATGCGAAGCATTATCTACGATGAGCCAAGAGAAAACACAAAGGGCATCAAATGCCCCGATGGCTTTACCCTTACTGAGGAAAGATTCGTTAAAACAAAGGTGAAGCTTCCCGACAACGAGACCGTTATGAATCTGTTTACTATGACTCCCTTCTATCACCGCTGCCCCAAGGACGGCCGCGAAAGATTGGAAGCAACAAACGAGCTTGAAATTACAGTTGAAGCAGTTATTCACGTATATAAAAAAGCGTAACTTTTAAAGTTACGCTTCTTTTTATGATAAACAAACGATAATTTTGCGGTAAAACGTTATTTGATATTTGTAGGGACCGGCGTCCTCGACGGTCCGATATCAAACATATGTGAATTTTAATATTTGATAGGTTGAATCTTATTATCAATTATAGCAAGACTAAATCCTTCGTTTGCGGACCGTGGGGGACGCCGGTCCCTACGGAGTTATACCGCTAAACGATAATTTAGCGTATTAATTACATTTAACTGTAGGGCGGTCACACCGGGGCCGCCGTTTGATAATACGTATCTTGCGGCGGGGCCAGTGTCCCCGCCCTACGGTA
>JAZQVW010000083.1:0-4135 GCA_045632025.1 Candidatus Avispirillum sp.
TAAATTATGCTAAATTTGATAACGGTAGTCCCACATTCAACACAATCATAAATTTTATGTTTTATTAATGTATGTTGACCTTTGGGCACGGCGGGAGTAAACCCCCGCCCTACAAATTCTAACCATCGTTCACCGAAGCCCGGACGCCTCATCCACCGCTCCGCGCTCCCCCTTCCCCCCAGGGAAGGCTCAGTAACATAAATTATCGTTTACCATACAAACCGGATCTCAATTTACCATATCCTTAATTACCTACCAATTCCATTTACTGATTCTTGACATTAAAGAATATATCATATATAATTAAAATCGTAGTATTATGCAAACAAAAAAATCTAACGTAAAGGAATGATATACAGATGGCACTGAAAAGTGTGAAGATTCCTCACAGAAAAAATACGAGAGGTATGGCGCCCGAAAGAATGCCCGCGCCCGCTCTCCTTTATTTTTCTGCATCCCAACACATTGGCGCCCCTGCCAAACCCGTCGTTAAGATCGGCGACGAGATTAAGATTGGCTCACTCCTCTTCGAGGCGGCAGGCGCATTCTCCTCCCCTATCTATTCCTCCGTTTCCGGTAAGGTCAAGAAGATAGAGGATATGCTTCAGGCAAACGGAAGCTATCAGAGCTGTATCGTTGTTGAAAACGACGGTCAGGGCACAGTTGACGAAAGCGTTAAGGCGCCCGAGGTTACAGACTACGAAAGCTTCGTTTCCGCAGTTTTTGCATCCGGCGTTGTTGGTCTTGGAGGCGCAGGCTTCCCCACAAAGATCAAGCTTGACGTTAAGGGCAAGGCGGAGCTTGACGCTATCATAGTTAACTGCGCCGAGTGCGAGCCCTACATCACAAGCGATACAAGAACTATGCTTGACCGCGCAGACGATATTGCTTACGGCGTTGAGCTTCTCAAGAAGTATCTTGACGCAAAGCAGATCATCTTCGGCATTGAAAAGAATAAGCCCGAATGCATTGCAGAAATGAAAAAGCTTCAGGGTGTTGAAGTCAAGGTTCTCCCCTCAGTTTACCCCCAGGGCGCTGAAAAGGTACTCGTTTACAACACCACCGGCAAGGTTATCGGCGAAGGTATGCTCCCCATTGATGCAGGCGTTATCGTTATTAACTGCACAACTCTTGCCTCCATTGCAAGCTATATCAAAACAGGTATGCCCCTGATTGAAAAATGCATCACGGTTGACGGCTCTGCAGTTAAGGAGCCCAAAAACGTTATCGTTCCCATCGGCACACCTGTCTCCGACGTTTTTGAATTCTGCGGCGGCTTTAAGTGCGACCCTGCCAAGGTTATCTACGGCGGACCTATGATGGGTATCTCTATTCCCGAGCTTTCCGTTCCCGTTATCAAGCAGACAAACGCGCTTCTCGCTCTTAACGAAAATGAAGCAACTCCCAAGAAGACGACATCCTGCATCCGTTGCGGCTCATGCACAAACGCTTGTCCCTTCGGTCTCGCTCCCGTTTCCTTTGCAAAGGCGCTTTCTCAGAACGATATGGAGGCCCTCCGCGCTCTCCACGCAAACCTTTGTATGGAATGCGGCTGCTGCGGCTTCGTTTGCCCCGCAGGAATCCCCCTCGTTCAGCAGAACAAGCTTGCAAAGGCCGCTCTTGCTGACTATATCAGAAAAGAAAAGGAGGAGAAAAAATAATGGCAAGAAAGCTTATCATCTCAGTTTCTCCCCATATCAAAAGCGCTGTGACCACAAGAAGGATCATGCTTGACGTTATCATCGCAATGCTCCCTGCACTTGCGGCGTCCGTTTACTTCTTCGGTCTGAGAGCACTTATAGTGACTCTCTTCTGCGCAGGAATTTCCGTTCTCGCTCAGTATCTTTTCGAGATCCTTTGCAAGAGAGACGTTGAGGCAGGAGACCTTTCCGCTGTTGTTACAGGTATGCTCCTCGGTCTCAACCTTCCCGTAACTATTCCGCTGTGGCAGGCGGCTATCGGCTCCATCTTCGCCATCATCGTTGTTAAGGAGCTTTTCGGCGGCATCGGCCACAACTTCGCAAACCCTGCTATCACAGCAAGAGTTATGATGCTCCTCTCCTTCTCAGGCACAATGACAAACTGGGCAAAGCTTGAGGGCGCAGACCTTGTTGCAGGCGCAACTCCCCTCGCTTCCCTTAAGGAAAGCCTTGTGGACGGCTCATCCGTTGAGCTTCCTGCTCTCTCCGACATGCTTATCGGCAACATCGGCGGAAGCCTTGGCGAAACAAGTGCTCTCGCTCTTATGATCGGCGGCATCTATCTTATCTGCCGCAAGGTTATCAAGTGGCACACACCCGTTTGCTTTATCGCAACAGTGTTCGTCGGCGCACTCCTTTATTCCGGCTTTGACTTTACATTCGCTCTCAGCCATATCCTCTGCGGCGGCCTTATGCTTGGCGCATTCTTTATGGCTACAGACTACAGCACAACTCCCCCCACTGCCCTTGGTAAGGCCGTTTTCGGTATCGGATGCGGACTTATCACATTGGCTATCCGCCTCTGGGGCTCCTATCGCGAAGGCGTTTCCTACGCGATCCTCTTTATGAACATCCTCACTCCCTATATCGCAAGACTTACAGCCCGTAAGATCTTCGGCGCAAAGAAACTCGCCAAAGGAGGTGCTGTGTAATGAAGAACGAAAGCGTTAAAAGCATTGCAGTGCTTGGCTCTATCTGCCTTGTTGTTGCAATTCTCCTCTCTGTTGTAAATTATATAACCGCTCCCATTATCGAGGCGGCGGCAGGCGCGGCGGCATCCGAATCACTTAAGGTGGTCCTCCCCGACGCTACAGGCTTTGAAGAAATCGCTATTCCCGAGGGAACGGCGGAAACTATTACAGGCATCCATAAGGATCAGGGCGGAAGCGGCTACGCCGTTACCCTCTCAACATCCTCCAGCTACTCTCAGAGCCCTATGACCTTCACAGTCGGCTTTGGCACTGACGGTAAGATCGTTGCAGTTGAAATGACAAACTACGCCGAAACAAAGAACTTCGGCGACTATCCTCAGTCCTACATTGGCGCTGACTCCGCTCTCGGCGGCATTGAGCTTGCAGCAGGCGTTACTTATTCCTCCTCCGCTTTCAAGGCGGCAATTGAGGATGCATTCGCCGCTCTCATCTCTCTCGGCGGAATTTCCGAGGGCCAAAAGAGCGAGGAGCAGATAATTGCCGAGATAATGGCAGAGGCTCTCCCCGGCGCTCTTGACGGATCAGGCACGTTTAAGGCTACTGAAATAAAAACTGATATGCCCGAGATCATTTCCGTTGTTTCTGCTGATAACGGCATCGGATACGGCGCTGTTATCGACTATATGGGCAGAAAGCTCGTTGGTATCTTCTCCACAACAGGTGGTGTTCGCTTCTACGACCTTGAAGGAAATGTTGTGGTCGACGTTGATTCTACATTTGCAGAACTTGTGGCAGACGCGCTGGGTATTTCTGCAGTTGCAGAAAACGACTTGAAATTTGCTCAGGCAACCGTTGGCGAAGGTGTAAACCTCACAAATATCACTCTTAACGACCAGTTTGGCATCGTTTCCAGCGCTTATGCAGCTGATAACGGAGCATACGTTTTCGTAACCCATTCATTTGGTTATAAGGATAATATGACAATGACTGTCGTTGTTGAAAACGGCGCTATCACAGCCTTCAAGAACACAGGCGACTTCATCCAGTACGGTGAATACTACACCGTTCCCGGTCTCAACGAAAGCCAGTTTGCCGATAATATGACAGGCAAAACAGAGGCTGATATTACAGACGATATGCTTATTGCAGGCGCAACAATTTCCACCTCTGCGGCAAAGAAGGCAGCCGAGGATGCCCTCAAGGCTTATGCAGAAATCATGGCAAAGGAGGTAGCAGAGCAGTGAAGATCTGGAATAATTTCATTAAAGGAATAGTAAAAGAAAATCCCGTGCTTGTGCTGCTTCTTGGCACATGCCCCACACTTGCGGTAACAAGCTCCGTTTCAAACGCATTCGGTATGGGAGCTGCGGCAACAGCCGTTCTTCTCGGTTCTAACGTTGCTATCTCCGCTCTTCGCCGTGTAATTCCCGATAAGGTTCGTATTCCTTCCTATATCGTTATTATCGCGGCGTTCGTTACAATAGTTGAAATGATAATGCACGC
>JAZQVW010000084.1:0-9416 GCA_045632025.1 Candidatus Avispirillum sp.
TCTTATAGTCAGCCTTGTTTTCTATGGTTGGGGCGAGCCTGTTTACGTTGTTATAATGCTATACTCCATTGTAGTAGACTACATATGCGGATATTTCGCAGGAAAATATCGGGAAACCAATAAGAAAAAGGCGAAGGCCGCTGTTATTACAAGCGCCGTTATGAACCTTGCCGTTCTCGGTTTCTTTAAATATTACACCTTTATCATCACAAACCTGCAGTTGCTCCCCTTTGACTTTCTGCAGGCAATACCCACCTTTGCAGACGTTGAATTGCCTATCGGTATTTCCTTCTACACCTTCCAGACAATGTCCTATACTATCGACATTTACAGAGGCGATGCAAAGGTTCAGCGCAATATCACCTCCTTTGGTGCATACGTAACTCTTTTCCCTCAGCTTATTGCAGGTCCTATCGTTCGCTATCAGGACGTTGACGATCAGCTGAGAAGCCGCCCTCATAACATCGATCTTTTTGCATCCGGTATCCGCACCTTCGTCTGCGGTCTTGCAAAGAAGATCCTTCTTGCCAATGCAGCCGGTGAGCTTTGGGACCATTTCAGAGTTCTCAGCGCAACTAACGCAACGGTTCTTGGAGCGTGGATCGGTCTTATCTTCTATGCATTCCAGATCTATTTCGATTTCTCCGGATATTCCGATATGGCCATCGGTCTCGGCAAGATGATGGGCTTCCGCTTTAAGGAAAACTTCTATTATCCTTACGTTTCACGAAGCATCACAGAGTTCTGGAGAAGATGGCATATCTCCATGGGAACCTGGTTCAGGGAATACGTTTACATTCCCCTTGGCGGCAACAGATGCGCTAAGTGGAAAATGTATCGCAACATTATCGTTGTTTGGCTCGTAACAGGCTTCTGGCACGGCGCCTCCTGGAACTACGTTCTCTGGGGACTTTACTATTGCTTCTTCCTCCTTATTGAAAAAGCATTCCTTCTCAAATGGTTTGAAAAGCTTCCCCGCGCCTTCAGCCATATCTACAGCCTTATAGTAGTTCTCTTTGGTTGGTGGCTCTTCGTATTTGAGGATATGAAGGCAGGCGTTACCTATCTCGGTTATATGTTCGGTCAGGGCGTGGCGTCATTCACCGAGCCGGGCGTTACCTTTGATATTCTTCGAAATATAGCGTTTATCGCTATCCTTTGCATTGCTTCAACTCCCCTGCCCAGAAAGCTCTATTATAAGATCTATGCAAAAAATCAGCTCTGCCGCTGCATCCTTGCAGTTGTTGCGGCGCTTACACTTGTGGTTTGTACGGCATATCTCGTTGATTCGTCCTACAATCCCTTCCTCTATTTCAGATTCTAAGGGAGGTGCACTCAAATGGAAGAAAAGAAAATCGATGCGGCTCCCGTAAAAAAGAAGCGTATTGACGCTGACAGCGAGGCAGAACGCCTCCTCGAGCTGGAGCTTTCACTTAAAAACGAAAGTAAGATATCCAACTGGCTCTGCACCATCCTCACAATGGGCTTTATATTCCTCTTTGCGATCCTTTTGTTCGCTATGCCCGACAAGGACTTTTCCGCTGAGGAAAACAGAGTTCTTGCAACCTTTCCCGAGTTTAGTCGCGAATCATTCTTCTCAGGCGAGTTCGGCGAGGAGTTTGGCGATTATATGGCAGACCAGTTCCCCCTTCGCAATTTCTTCGTCGGTGTTAAGGCGGCAGCTGAATCCCTTCAGCTTAAGACCACAAACAACGACACGTTTATAAGCGGCGACTTCCTCACCGCAAGAAACGATTATCCCAATGAAACTCATCTTGAAACCAATACCATTGCGGCAGGAATATTCCAGAATGCCGCCGAGAAAAAGGGCATTGACGTTGTCGCCGCCCTTGCAGGAAGAAAGATGGACGTTTACGATAACAAGCTTCCCACAACCTACGGCTCTTATTATTCCGACAGAATATGGGAAAAGCTTGACGAGCTGGCGGATCAGATCGGACTTGAATACCTCAACCTCCGCGACACTCTCCGCGATCTTTCCGACGAGCGCGACGACCTCTATTATAATTCCGACCACCACTGGACGACTCACGGCGCATACATCGCATACTGCGAGATAATCCGCGCACTTGGTGAGGAGCCCATACCCGAAAGCGAATTTGAAATTGAAACCGTGACCGAGGACTTTTTCGGAACCACATGGTCTGCCGCAGGCGTTAAATGGGCCGAGGGCGATAAGATCGATTTCTATCGCTTTGAGGGCGACGAGGACTACACCATGAAGATCCTTGACAAGGGCGGAGCATTCGACGGAGTTGAAGGCTTTAGCTACGTTACTGAGGACAAAATGCGCTTCGCCGAAACGAAGGGCTTCTACGTTGAAAAATTCTTATCCGAAAAGGACAAGTATGCGGCGTTTATCGGCGGCAACTTCGGCCTGACTAAGATAACCAAGGACACAGACGAGGAGCGCGAAACCCTTCTTGTGGTGAAGGATTCCTTCTCTCATTCCCTTGTTCCCTTCCTCAGCCGCCACTACGACCTTGTGCTGGTGGACCTGAGATATTATTCCAAGTCTATGATCAAGCTTGCTGAGGAAAACGAAATAGACAAGGTTCTGCTTCTTTATAATATGGAAACCCTTACAGAGGCGGGATATCTTAAGATACTCCGCTCCGGAGCAAAATAAGCATCCATTTCCGAAAGGAGAAAATTATGAAAAAATACGTTTGGATAGCCATCGTGCTTGTTGCAGTTTTATCTGTTCTCGCGCTGAGAGGCTGGGACAAGGACCCTGCAGGCAAAAATGAGGATACCACTGTTGCCGATGCGGCCACCGATACTACAGGCGCCGCTCCCGATACAACAAAGGCTCCCGATACAACTGTCGCTCCCGACACAACAAAGGCGCCTGAAACAACTATAGCCCCCGATAGCACCGACGCTGACACAACAAAGGCTGAGGAAACAACAACGGAGGCTGCCACAGAGGAGGACACCACCGCTTCTCCCGAAACTACAAAAGAAGAGGAAACCACCAAGGCTCCTCAAATAACAGAGCCTGAGGAAACAACTGCGGCTATTCTTGAGATCAACGAAAGCACCGCTGTTCTCATCGCAAAGGATTTCCTTGGAGAAAAAGACCCCGACACAGGCTACACTTATTCCTATCAGTACGTTGAAACAACTGCTGAGGGCAACTACAAGATCAGAGTTTCCTGGTATCTTGAGGAAGACGACAGATATTCCACATGCGGATATCTTATCGTTACTCCCAAGGGCGAGGTTTCAAAGTTCGACTGGTAATAAAAACAAAATTCAGTTTATCGAAAGGTAAAAATAGCTGATGGCTGAAAAGAAGTCTAATAAATATAACGATCAATCAATTGAAAAATTAGAGGGCGCCGACAGAGTCCGCCTTCGTCCTGCCGTTATCTTCGGCAGTGACGGACTTGAGGGCTGCTGCCACGCGTTTTTCGAGATCCTTTCCAACTCCGCCGACGAGGCGCGCGAGGGCTACGGTAACGTTATCACAGTAACTGCCTACGCCGACCGCTCCATCAAGGTTGAGGATATGGGACGAGGCGTTCCTCTGGATTATAACGAAAAATACGATTGCTACAACTGGGAGTTGGTTTACTGCGAGCTTTACGCCGGCGGTAAATACAACAATAACTCAGGAGACTCCGCATACGAGTTTTCTCTTGGTCTTAACGGTCTCGGCGCCTGCGCAACTCAGTATTCCTCCGAATTTTTTGAGGTCTACTCCTACGACGGCAAAAACGAGCGCCATATGTCCTTCAAAAAGGGTAACCCCGTTGGAGAGATGCAGATAAGAGAGCTTGAGAAGCGCGAGCGCAAAACAGGTACCGTTACCTATTGGCGCCCCGACCTTGAGGTCTTCACAGATATCGCCATTCCCCGCGCTCATTACGAGGAGGTGCTTGAAAAGCAGGCCGTTGTTAACGCGGGCCTTAAGTTCGTTTTCAACTGGGAGAAGGAGGACGGCTCCTTTGAAACAAAGGAATTCGTTTACCCCAAGGGTATTTCCGACTACGTTGCCCGCCTTGCAGGCGAAACTGCAATGACACAGCCCGTGCTTTGGAAAATGCCCGAAACACGCGGCCGCGACCGCGATGACAAGGACGAATACCGCCTTGTTGCAGAGATCGCATTCTGCGTTTCCAACACAGTTAACGTGCTTGAATATTACCACAACTCAAGCTTCCTTGAGCACGGCGGCTCTCCCGAGCGCGCAGTTAAAACTGCATTTACCTATGCCGTTGATAAAAAGATCAAGCAGATGGGCAAATATAATAAAAACGAATCCAAGGTGACCTTTGCGGATATTGAGGACTGCCTTGTTCTCGTTACAAACTCACTTTCAACTCAGACCTCCTACGCAAACCAGACAAAGAAGGCTATTACAAACTCCTTTATCGCAGAGGCGCTTTCCGCCTTTATGAAGGAGCAGCTTGAATTCTACTTCGCGGAAAATCCCACGGAAACAGATAAGTTTATAAATCAGGTGCTTATCAATAAGAGAGCCCGCGAAAAGGCTGAAACAACAAAGCTTGACCTTAAAAAGAAGCTTGCTTCTCAGACAGACGTTTCAAGCAGAGTTGAAAAGTTCGTTTCCTGCCGCTCCAAGGACCCCGAAAAGCGCGAGGTCTACATCGTAGAGGGTGACTCTGCTATGACAAGCTGTAAGTTGGGACGCGATGCTGAATTTCAGGCTATCATTCCCGTTAGAGGTAAAACTCTTAACTGTCTTAAAAGCTCCTACGATAAGATCTTCAAGAGCGATATCATTGTAGACCTTCTCCGCGTTATCGGATGCGGCGTTGAGATAAAAACAAAGGCCAAGGACGACATGATGCCCTTTGACATCAAAAACCTCCGCTGGTCCAAGATCATTATCTGTACCGATGCCGACGAGGACGGATTCCAGATCAGAACCCTGCTCCTCACAATGTTCTACCGACTCCTGCCCACTCTCATTAAGGAGGGCAAGGTCTATATTGCAGAATCTCCTCTTTACGAGATCAACTGCAAGGACAAGATCTATTTTGCGTATAACGAGGCTGAAAAGGCTGATATCATTGAAAAGCTCGGCGGCGCAAAGTACACCATCCAGCGCTCTAAGGGACTTGGTGAAAACGAGCCCGATATGATGTGGCAGACAACTATGAACCCTGCAACACGCCGACTTATCAGAGTTTCCCCTGCGGATGCGGCGCAGACAGCCATCATCTTTGATACTCTCCTTGGTGACAACCTCCCTGCAAGAAAAGAATTTATTGCAAAATATGCCGCTCAGTATATCGAGCAGGCAGATATCTGATGCTATGAAGAAAAATATTATAAAGATCTGTTCCCTCATCCTCGCTCTGGCGGCTCTGCTTTCACTTTCGGGCTGTAAGCGAGGCGGCGGGAATTACACCTACGACAACGCGGCTGATTTTCGCCCCGAGGAGGGCGAGATTTTCGCCGACGTGCCAAAGGGAGAATACGGCGGATACGTTTTCCGTATCCTTAACGGCAAAAACGGTCTTCCCTCAACGTCAGTTGATGCGGAAACTCTTACAGGCTCCGTTCTGGGCGACACGGTTTATCGCAGAAACCATAACGTTGAAACAAGACTTAACATTGTTATCGAAGAAACGAGAGATACAGCTGAAAACGTTTACGAGGCGGCCTGCCGCTCCATAATGGCGGACGAGGACGTATACAGCGCCGTCTGGAACTCTGCTTCCCTTATGGGCGCAATGGCGGCAAACGGATATCTCGTTACCACCGACTATCTCATTGAGGTCGATATGGACAAGCCTTGGTGGAACAAGGCGGCAACTGAGGCTCTTTCCGTTGACGAGAGAAGCTTTTTGCTCTTCGGCGACCTTCAGCTTTCCTATTACGACGCTCACGCTATGGTTGGCGTCAATATGGAAATGATAGAAAAAATAGAGGGTATGCCCGATCCTTATAAGCTTGTGGACGACGGGCTTTGGACCATTAATAAAATGCTTGAAATGGCTCAGGCGGCTACAGCTGATATAGACGGCAACCAGCTGATGACCTACGAGGACAGATACGGCGCCGCAATTGACCGCGATGCTATCCTTCCCTTTATTTTCGGATGCGACACCAATATGAGCGAAAAGGACAGCTACGACCTTCCTTATATCACCTGCATCAATAACGAGAAATTCTTCGACGTTTATACGCTCATCACTCAGTCTATGTACGACAGAAGCGCTTCTATGTACGTTACGGAGGACAACGAGGCGGATAATATGACCGACCTTACCATGTTCAAAAACGAGCGCGCACTTTTCGTTGTTACAACAGTTGGAGAATTGAACGAGCTCAGATATATGGACAGCGAATTCGGTGTTCTTCCCATGCCTAAATATACGGCAGAGCAGAAGGACTACGTTTCCTACATTTCCGGCGAGGATATCTGGGCGCTTGGTATTCCCACCTCAAGCAGAAACTTCCTTCGCACGGGAATCATCCTTGAAAATCTCGGCGCCGAAACCTATCGCGAGGGCGGTGTTCGCGACGTTTACGTTGACAGCACACTTGAATTTAAATACGTAAACGATGAAAAATCCCGCGAGAATCTGCATCTCATCCTTGATAGCGGACGCTTCGACCTCCTTGAGGTCTACGGATGGGGTGAGCTTTCCGATATCGTTATCAGCGAGGCGGCATCAGCCTCCGAAAAGCTTATGTCAACTCTCGCACAGAACGAGCGCGACGTTAAAAACGATCTTTTTGCTTTCCTTGAAAAGATCTCGGAATTTGAATAAATAAAAGGGCACACGAACGTGTGCCCTTTTTGCTTGACAAATAAAAAAACGTGTGATATAATACATTTAACAATTAAGTTAAATGTTAAAGGAGGACATATGGGACTTCAAAGCACACTAAAGGCCCTCTCCGATCCCGTTCGCCGCGATATCCTTGATATGCTCAAGGGCGGACGAATGTCGGCAGGGGAGATCTCGGAAAAATTTGATATAACCGCGGCGGCGATCTCCCGTCATCTTTCTGTTTTGAAGGAGGCAGACCTTATTCGCGACAATCGCGAGGGAAAATTCATCATCTACGAGCTGAACGCGTCCGTTCTTGAAGAAATACTGATCTTTATTCACCATCTGAAAGGAGATAACAATGATTAAGAAACATTTAAAAATGCTTATTCTGACGTCTATCATCATTCTGATCCCCGTTCTTATCGGATTGATGCTCTGGAAGCGACTTCCCGACGAGATCGCAACTCATTGGAACGCCGAGGGCATCGCAGATGGCTTCAGCTCAAAGCCTGTTGCCGTGTTCGGCCTTCCCGCTTTGCTGCTGGTAATTCATTGGCTTTCTGTTGCCGTTGCGGGCGCAGACCCCAAGGCTAAAAACATTAACGGCAAGCCCATTGCTCTCGTTTTGTGGATATGCCCCATTCTTTCTCTTGTCCTTATGTCCATTTCATACGCCACTGCCCTTGGCTACAACGTCAGCGTTGATATGATCATGCCACTTGTGCTCGGCGTTATGTTTATCGCTATCGGCAACTACCTTCCCAAATGCAAGCAGAACTACACCGTTGGAATCAAGGTTCCGTGGACTCTGAACGACGAGGAAAACTGGAACAGGACTCACCGCTTTGCAGGGATCATATGGGTTATCGGCGGCGTTATTATTATGGCAACAGCATTCCTTGGCTCATTTGTGGTATTTATGCCCGTGATGATCATTATGACTATTGCTCCGATGGTTTATTCCTATCTTTATTATAGAAAAAATAACAATAAATAAGAAAAAGGCTCCCATTTGGGAGCTTTTCTTATTTGATTATACTGTGAAAATGTGATATAATGAAATAACTAATAATCGGAGGAACGATTTATGAAGATATATTCCATTTACGATCCCGAATTTAAGGCCTACGGTCAGGTGGTTTCAGGGCTTGATGAAGCTGCAGCTGAAATCGTTGAAGCATTGAAGACTACTCCCCTGCCCGATGCAGTCGGCTACGTGCCTGAGGAGGAATGCCTGCAGGAGCTGCCCGCAGCTACTGAGGTTTCAGAGCATCTTTACGGCGGAATGCCCGTTCAGATGGGCTGGTGCAACGGCCACAACACAAAGCTCAACTGCCTTGAATATCACCGCGACAGCGAATTCAATCTGGGAGTTTATGATTTTATTCTCCTTGTTGCCAAGCAGGACGAAATTGAAGATGGTGTTCTTGACACCTCCAAGGTCAAGGCCTTCCGCGCTCCTGCCGGAGTTATTGTTGAATGCTTTGCAACAACTCTTCACTATGCTCCCTGCCATACGGACGCGGCAAACGGCTTCAAGGTGCTCATCGCTCTCCCCAAGGGCACAAACACAGACAAGCCCCTGATTACTCCCAAGTCTCAGGAGGACAAGCTTCTTTGGGCGCGCAACAAATGGCTTCTCGCTCATAAGGATACAAGCGAGGCGGCAGACGGCGCGTACGTTGGTCTTGTTGGCAAAAATATTGATATTGCCGATTTAATATGACACATTATATGAATCTCGTTCCCTCTGCCTATGCCAAAATAGAGGCAGAGACCAAAACTATTGAATTAAGGCTCAACGACGAAAAACGACAGGCTATTGCTATTGATGACCTTATCGTTTTCACTAATACAGAGGACGGAAGACAGATGTCGGTCAAGGTTCTGGCTCTCCATCATTTTCCCTCCTTCGCAGAGCTTTACAGAGCTCTCCCCCTCACTAAATGCGGATACGCTGAGGGCGAGGCGGCTCATCCCAATGATATGCTGGCGTATTACCCCCGCGAAAAGGAGCTTCACTACGGCGCCTTGGGCATTGAAATCAAGCTTGTAAAATGAATAAATCCCCCATTATCTCCATATATTATTACTATCTTATGGAAATACGGGGGATTTTTTATTGAAAATCAAATGGAAGCCTCTAATAATCGCCATTTTTATTCCGCTCTTGGTGGGCGGAGCCTCTGCGCTCATATCAGGCGGTGCAATGGACTCCTTTTCTTCTCTTACAAAGCCGCCCCTCTCTCCGCCCGGATGGCTTTTCCCCATCGTCTGGACTATCCTCTACGTGCTTATGGGCATTGCCTCGTATCTTATCTATACGTCTGACGCGCAAAAGGATGACAAAATCCTTGCTCTCGGCCTCTACGGCTTTCAGCTTTTCTTTAATTTCTTTTGGCCTATAATATTTTTTAACCTTGAAAAATATCTCTTCGCCTTCATTTGGCTTATTATCCTATGGCTCCTCATTATTATGACGACCGTGGTCTTTCGCGCTATCTCCAGGCCCGCCGCCCTCCTTATGCTGCCCTATATCCTTTGGGTAACCTTCGCCGCTTACCTCAATCTCGCGATCTATTTATTGAACTAATATAGCAAATACTAAGGGGGAAACTTTTTGAGGAAAAGTTCTCC
>JAZQVW010000085.1:0-19941 GCA_045632025.1 Candidatus Avispirillum sp.
CAAGCCCCCGCCCTACGGTTATCAAATATCGAAATTCAGATGCGATTTTCTTCGGGCGAACACAGTTCGCCCCTACGGAGAAACGTGTAATTCCCTCTGTCTCGTAGGGGCGTCACTTTGTGCGCCCGATATAAATGTATGATATATTAAATGCGGACGACCGATGGTCGCCCCTACGATGGGTATACCGCTAAACGATAATTTAGCGGTAAAACGTTATTTGATATTTGTAGGGACCGACGTCACAGGTAAACCTTGCAGTCCGAAAATAAACAAATCTGAATTATAATATTTGATAGGTTTTGATTATCAATTTTAACTAATTCAAACCTTTCGTTTGCGGACCGTCGGGGACGCCGGTCCCTACGGGGTTATACCATTAAACGATAATTTAGCGAACAACCCATTCACAAAAAAGCACTTGACCGATTGGATGATTCATAGTATAATATATAGTGGTATTGTATAGAATCAAAGTTTTGAAAGGAACGAGCTTTGTTATGAAGAATAAAGTTGTTATAGCGCTTCTCCTTGTTGCAATGATGATCCCTTCAATCATAGCTATTATAAATTATAACAGTGAACAGGGCGGTGAGGTCAGCAGCATCAACGTTGTTTCCATGGCCCTCATAGATCCCTCCGGAAATATTTTCAATTTCTCCAGAGACGGTGAAGATAAAGAAAAGGAAATGATCAATTATTTCGTTTCTACAAAGAACGATGCTGAAGAGATCGCTTCCATCCCCTCCACTATCGAAAGCGGAAATCACTATCGTCTCAGTGTTAACACATCTGCAAGCGAAACTGCATACAAGTACTATTTCACAAGCAGTGTAGAAGACTGCTATTTTGTTGACGGCGACGGCAAAACATACCATATGTCCGAAAAGACTGCTCAGAAATTCCTCTCCAGCGGATATGCTGCGCATCTTTACGAAAACGGTAACCCTCCCATGCTCAGCATCACAGGCCAGAGCCTTATTCCCGACGCATGCGTTTGGAATTTTGTAAACGCTGACGGTAAGTACACAGCGGCTGAGACCGTTGTTTCCGACAACGTTGAGGCTGTTAAGATCGAGGGCGGCTTTGCTATGGATTTCTCCACTCAGCCCGATTCCTTCACAGTTAAGCTTACAGATAAGAAGACAGGCAACGTTATTTTTGACGACGTTTACGACAACATTTCCAGCGTTATCGTTACAAAGAATATGTCCCTCAAGGCAGAGGTTACAGCTAAGTGGTACGAGGACAAGACTCGTAACTATTACGGCGAGCAGGTGTTTGTTTTTGATGCATCCCTCAGCGCGCCCGCAGAGTTCTATGCAGGCGTTAACACTATTCAGGTTGGCGAATTTATCTGCATCACAGCTGTAAACGTAAACAACGTTGAAAACGTTCAGTTCGCAAGCGAGCCCGATATCGGATACACACCTCAGTTCTTCGCTCAGGAGGACGGCCTTTCCTATGCCCTCATTCCCTTCAAGAGCGACCTTGAGGTTGGTCAGTACACACTTTCCTTCAGCTACGGCGGCGCAAGCCAGAACATTAATATCGACCTTCAGAGAAGAGATAACGGCTTCAAGACAAGAGAAAAGACATTTGCTGACGCTGTTATTGAAAACTACTACACTGAGGACGTTATAAAGAAGGCAGAGGAGGCTCTCCGCCCCATCGCGCAGACATCTGTTGAAAAGATGTATTTTGCAGGCGCATTCCCCGAGGCATGCGATACGAAGGTTGCAAGCCTTGCAACAGGCTACGGCCATACTATCGAGGTTAAGGGCACAGATATCAGCTTCTTCCACGCAGGCGTTGACTATGCAGGTCCTATGGGCACAGCTGTAAACGCAGGTAATGCAGGCGAGGTCGTATTTGCAGACTACCTTGACCACACAGGCTATATCGTTGTTATCGACCACGGTCTCGGCCTTAAGAGCTGGTATGCTCATCTCGGCAAGATCGTCGTTAAGGTTGGCGACGTTGTGAAGACCGGCGACAAGATCGGCGAATTCGGCAACACAGGCTTCTCTAACGAGAACGGCGTTCACGTTGGCTATACAATTTTTGAAACTCCCGTTTGCCAGTACACTCTCTGGGAGGATGGCAACAACAAGGGTGTTCCCGTATACAAACCCGAATAATGCTATGAGAGCTGAGCCCTTGCAGTTGAAAAAAACTGTAAGGGTTGGGCTCTTATTTCGTTTTTTAGGACGGTTTGGAGATATACTACAGAATAATCCGTTTTGTTTGAATATTTTGGTTAATTTGACAAAGTTCTTTGATTGACTTGAAAGCGCCCTGTATGGTAAAATAACAGTGTGAGATAAACCCTTCGCAACTGACGGAAAAAGATAGCCGCAGGCTGTTCTTGGCGGGTGACCGCAAGGGAGCGAAGGAAACATTTGTCGACCGTCTGGGCATACTCTCTCCGATAGGGGAGGAGTGTGCTTTTTTGATTTTTATTACAAAAATCAAAAAAAGAGATAAAAGTGAAGAGTGAAGAGTGAAGAGATATGGGAGCTTGTCGCTTTGGCTCAAAGCACTTGATAAGTTTATTTTTTCTTTTTTCAGAAAGGATCAATATATGAAAAAAATTGCTGTGATCATGGGCAGCGCAAGCGATATGCCCGTAGTTGAAAAAGCGATCAACACATTGAAGGAATACGAGATCCCCTACGAGGTTCACGTGTTCAGTGCACACAGAACTCCCGAGGCATGCGCTGAGTTTGTTCGCGGTGCAAGAGATAACGGCTTTGGCGTTATCGTTGCGGCTGCAGGCATGGCGGCTCACCTTGCAGGTGCGGTTGCTGCAAACACAACTCTTCCCGTTATCGGTATCCCCGTAAAGGGCGGAATCCTTGACGGACTTGATGCGCTTCTGGCAACAGTTCAGATGCCTACAGGTATGCCCGTTGCAACAGTTGCTGTAAACGGAGCGGCAAATGCGGCTCTTCTGGCAATTCAGATCCTCGGCGTTACAGACGCTGACGTTGCTGCAAAGCTTGACGCTAAGAGAGCGGCAGGCAAGGACGCGGTTCTCGCGAAGGATGCTGAGATCGCGGCACTCTATAATAACTAAGTTTAAAAAATTAATTTAAAAATTATATATTTTCAAAGGAGATAACACTCATGGAAAAGACTCTCGTTTATACAGGTAAGACAAAGGACGTATTCGCACTTGACAACGGTAACTACCTTCTCAAGTTTAAGGATGACTGCACAGGCAAGGACGGCGTTTTCGATCCCGGCGAAAACTCTGTAGGACTCACAATCGACGGTGTTGGCGACGTAAACCTCCGTATGTCCATCTACTTCTTCGAGAAGGTTAACGCTGCAGGCATCAAGACTCACTACGTAAGCGCAGTCCTTGAAAACACAACAATGGAAGTTCTTCCTGGTAAGGTATTCGGTAAGGGTCTTGAGGTTATCTGCCGTCACAAGGCTGTTGGTAGCTTCTTCCGCCGCTACAGCGACTACATCGAAGAGGGCGCAGATCTTCCCGCATACGTTGAAACAACATTCAAGAACGACGAAAAGGGCGATCCCCTCGTAACAAAGGACGGCCTTGTAGACCTCGGCGTTATGACAGCTGAGCAGTATGACGATATCAAGGTTATGACACAGCAGATCACAAAGATCGTTGCTGACGACCTTAAGGAAAAGGGCCTCGTTCTTTACGATATCAAGTTTGAGTTCGGTTATGATGCTGACGGTAAGGTTATGCTCATCGACGAGATCGCAAGCGGCAACATGAGAGTTTACAAGAACGGCGAATACATCGATCCCATGACTCTCTCCAAGCTCTTCTTCGCTTAATTCTGTAAGAAGACCCTTTAACAAATATCCAACCAAACAGACAAGGAGAGTAGACTATGGGAGGATTTTTTGGCGCGGCGTGTAACCACGACGCGATCGAGGACGTATTTTTCGGCACCGACTACCATTCTCATCTTGGCACCAAGAGAGGCGGTATGGCGGCGTATGACAGCAAAATAGGTCTTCAGAGAGATATTCACAATATTCAGAACTCACCGTTCAGAACAAAGTTTGAAAAAATATTCGACGAGATGAAGGGTAATTCCGCTATCGGCTGTATCAGCGATAGCGACCCTCAGCCTCTTCTTATCCGCTCTTCTCAGGGCACGTACGCTATCTGCGTTATCGGTATGATCAATAATGCGGACGAGCTTATCGACCAGTATCTCACCTACAGCAGCGGCCATTTCACAACAATGACCTCAGGTAAGATCAACTGGACAGAGCTTGTTGCGGCGCTTATCGGCAGAAAGAGCAATATAGTTGACGGCATCAAGTTCGCGCAGGATGTTATTGATGGCTCAATGTCCATCCTCATCCTTCGCGATAACGGCGCTATCATCGCCGCTCGTGACCGACTCGGCAGAACACCTGTTATCGTTGGTAAGAACGAGGGCGGATATTGCGTTTCCTTTGAATCCTTCGCATTCCAGAAGCTTGGTTATGAGACAGAGCATGAGCTTCGCTCAGGCGAGATCGTTGAGCTGACTTGTGATAGCTGCAGAGTTCTCAGCGAGGGAACAGATGAAATGAAGATATGCTCATTCCTCTGGACATATTACGGATACTCCTCCTCCAACTACGAGGGAGTTAACGTAGAGGCAATGAGATATCGCGACGGCGGCATCCTTGCTGAAACAGATAAGCAGAACGGCACAGCGCAGGATATAGACTACGTTGGCGGTCTTCCCGATTCGGGAACACCTCACGCCATCGGCTATGCAAACGCAAGCGGCATCCCCTTTGCGCGTCCCTATATCAAGTACACTCCCACATGGTCAAGAAGCTTCACTCCCGCAAAGCAGGTTGATCGCAACCGCGTTGCAAAGATGAAGCAGATTCCCATTAAGGAATTTATTCAGGACAAAAAGCTTCTTTTCGTTGACGACTCTATCGTTCGCGGAACTCAGCTTAAGGAAACGGTTGATTTCCTTTACGAGCACGGCGCAAAAGAGGTTCATATGAGAAGCGCTTGTCCTCCCATTATGTATTGCTGTAAATACCTTAACTTCTCAAGAGCAAACGGCGAGATGGACCTTATTGCCCGTCGCGTTATCGTTGAGCTTGAGGGCGAAGAGGGCTTTAAGTATATTGACGAATACAGCGACAGCACAACAGAACGCGGAAAGAATCTCAGACGCGCTCTTAGCGAAAAATTCCATTTTGATTCTCTTGAATTCCAGTCTCTTGAAGGAATCATCAAGGCGATCGGCCTTCCCGAGTGCAAGCTCTGCACATATTGCTGGAACGGTAAGGAATAAGAGAGGGCAGATCCCTTCCCATATTTTCACTTGAAGAAAGGAATCATAAAATTATGAATACAAAATCCAGAAGCGAAAGCTACGCAGCTGCAGGCGTTGATATCACTGCAGGCTATAAAGCAGTTGAGCTTATGAAAACTCACATCAAGCGCACAGAAAACAGCGGCGTTATGAGCGGAATCGGCGGCTTCGGCGGCCTTTACCGTCCCGGCTTTGCAGGAATGAAGGACCCCGTTCTCGTTTCCGGCACAGACGGCGTTGGTACAAAGCTCCGTATGGCGTTCATTCTTGACCGTCACGATACAGTTGGTATCGACTGCGTTGCTATGTGCGTTAACGATATTATCTGCTGCGGTGCGGCTCCTATGTTCTTCCTTGACTACATTGCTTGCGGCAAGAACTATCCCGAAAAGATCGCATCCATCGTTTCCGGTATCGCAGAGGGCTGTGTTCAGTCCGGCGCGGCTCTTATCGGCGGCGAAACAGCAGAGATGCCCGGCTTCTATCCCGAGGACGAATACGACCTTGCAGGATTCTCCGTTGGTATCGTTGACCGCGATAAGATCATCGACGGCAGCCAGGTTGCTGAGGGCGACGTTATGATCGCTATCCCCTCCAGCGGCGTTCACTCTAACGGCTTCTCCCTTGTTCGTAAGGTATTCGGTGTTGACGACGAGGCAAACATCGAGTCTCTCAAGGCTCCCAGAGAAGAGCTTGGCGGCCGCAGCATTGCTGAAACACTTCTCACACCTACAAAGATCTACGTTAAGCCCATGCTCGCTCTTATCAATGAGGTAAACGTTAAGGCGGTTTCTCATATCACAGGCGGCGGCTTCTACGAAAATATTCCCAGAAGCTTACCCAAGGGCATGATGGCAAGCATCAAGAAGGAGGACGTTCGTGTTCTTCCTATCTTCGATCTTATCGCTAAGATCGGCAATATTCCCGAGCGCGATATGTTCAACACATTCAATATGGGTGTTGGTATGAGCGTAACAGTTGCTAAGGAAGATGCAGAAAAGGCTCTCGAGATCCTTCGTGCAAACGGCGAGGATGCATATATCCTTGGCGAGATCGTACCCGGTGACGATGGGGTAGAGCTGAAGTGAAAACAAAAATAGCTGTATTTGTTTCCGGCGGCGGAACAAATCTTCAGGCATTAATAGATTTTCAGGCGGCAGGTAAGCTCACAGACGGTGAGCTTGCCCTTGTCGTTTCAAGCAGTAGTAGTGCATATGCCCTTGAAAGAGCGGCAAAGGCGGGAATCAATTCCGTTGTTGTGGCAAGAAAGGAATGTGCTTCTCAGGCTGAGTTTGAGGAAAAGATCATCTCCGCGCTTGAGGCATCCGGCATTGAAATGATCGTTCTTGCAGGCTTTATGAGTATTCTTTCTGCTGACTTCACAAAGCGCTATGAAGACAGGATCATAAACGTTCATCCCTCTCTCATCCCCTCCTTCTGCGGCAAGGGAATGTACGGCCTCAGAGTTCACGAGGCGGCTCTTTCCTATGGCGTTAAGGTAACGGGCGCAACTGTTCATTTCGTTAATGAGATTCCCGACGGCGGTAAGATCATTATGCAGAGAGCAGTTGAGATCCTCCCCGGCGACACAGCCGAGGTGCTCCAGAAGAGAGTTATGGAGCAGGCTGAATGGGACATTCTCCCGAAGGCGGCTCAGAAAGTGGCGAAAGAGCTTCGCGAAGAGAAAGAATAAGAAACAACAGATATATTTGTAGGGGCGACCATTGGTCGTCCGCAAATGAATTTTTTGTAATTATAATATTTGATATCGGTGGGGGAGGTTGCACTCAACGTCCTGCTATACAGCACAGTTGTTGATGTGTGTTGGAAACGGACGACCAATGGTCGCCCCTACCCCCCTGATTTGGAATTTTAAGGTAAGGTGACATTCAAATGGAACTTCTTAATATAGAAAACGTTCTTCGTGAGAACGAATATCCCGGCCGCGGTATCATCGTTGGTATGTCCGCTGACGGCAAAAAGGCTGTAACTGCTTATTTCATCATGGGCAGAAGCGTTAACAGCAGAAACAGAGTGTTTGTTCCCGAAGGAGAGGAAATGAGAACAAAGGCTTTTGACGAGTCCAAGCTCACAGACCCCTCCCTCATTATCTACTATCCCGTTCGCAAGATCGATAACAAGCTTATCATCACAAACGGTGACCAGACAGATACAGTTCGTGATTTCATTGCTGAGGGAAGCACTTTCGAGGCAGCTCTTAACACAAGATGCTTTGAGCCCGATGCTCCCAACTTCACTCCCCGTATCAGCGCAATGCTTGACTTTGCAGATGGCTCCTTCACATATAAGATGAGCATCCTTAAGTCCGCTGACGCTGAGGGAAGCGCTTGCAACCGCTACACATTCGACCTCGCTCCCATTGCAGGTGAGGCAAGATTTATCCATACATATAAGTGCGATGGCAACCCCATCCCCTCCTTTGAGGGCGAGCCCGAGAAGATCGCTGTTCCCGCAGGCTGCATCGATTGCTTCACAAAGGCTGTATGGAATTCTCTCAACGAGGAAAACAAGGTTTCTCTCTTCGTTCGCTTCGTAGACCTTGAAAGCGGCGAAACAGAAACAAGAATCATCAATAAAAATAACTAATTTAAGGAGTAGGGACAAATGAACAGTTTTGAGCTGAAATATGGTTGTAACCCTAACCAGAAGCCTTCCTCTATCTATATGAAGGACGGAAGCGAGCTTCCCATAAAGATCCTTTCCGGTCGTCCCGGTTACATAAACTTCCTTGATGCCTTCAACAGCTGGCAGCTCGTTCGCGAGATCAAGATGATCCTCGGCGTTCCTGCAGCAACATCCTTTAAGCACGTTAGCCCCACATCCGCTTCCATCGGTCTTCCTATGTCCGAGGAGCTGAAGAAGGCTTGCTTCGTTGATGACATTGAGGGTATTGACGAATCCCCCCTTGCTATCGCTTACGCAAGAGCAAGAGGCACAGACAGAATGTCCTCCTTTGGCGACTGGATCGCCCTCAGCGACGTTTGCGACGTAACAACAGCGCTTCTCATCAAGCGCGAGGTTTCCGACGGCGTTATCGCTCCCGGCTACGAGCCCGAGGCTCTTGAGATCCTCAAGACAAAGAAGAAGGGCAACTACAATATCGTTGAGATCGACCCCGACTACGTTCCTGCTGAGATCGAAACAAAGGACGTTTTCGGCATCACATTCCAGCAGGGCAGAAACAACTTCAGAATTGATGAAGATCTCCTTTCTAACGTTGTAACAGCCAATAAGGAATTCCCCGAGGCAGCTAAGCGCGACCTTATCATCGCTCTTATCACTCTTAAGTATACTCAGTCTAACTCCGTTTGCTATGCATACGACGGACAGGCTATCGGCGTTGGCGCAGGACAGCAGTCCAGAATCCATTGCACACGCCTTGCAGGTCAGAAGGCTGACAACTGGCTCCTCCGCCAGCATGAAAAGGTTCTTAACCTCCCCTTCCGCGAGGGCGTTGGCAGACCTGATCGCGATAACGCTATCGACGTTTATCTTGGTGATGATTACGAGGATGCTATCGGCGACGGCAACTGGGAAAGACTCTTTACAGTTCAGCCCGAACCCCTCACACGTGAGGAAAAGAAGGCTTACCTCGCTTCCATCAGCGGTATCTCCGTTGCAAGTGATGCATTCTTCCCCTTTGACGATAATATCGAGCGCGCTCACCGTAGCGGCGTTTCCTATATCGCTCAGCCCGGCGGTAGCGTTCGTGATGACGTTGTAACTGATTGCTGCGATAAGTACGGCATCGTTATGGCTCATACAGGAATGAGACTGTTCCACCATTAATTTGATATGTTTTTTATGGGGGCCTTTTTAGAAAAAGCCCCCCATACCCCCAAAACCGCCAAGGACTTGGTTCAGGGCGGCTGAGAGGGAGTTTATAAGAAAAGTTCTTTATTATCTCGCTGTTTTTGAGAGAGATGCTATGCTATAACCCCTATTTGGTTTCGGTGGGGTATGGGGAGGGACTTTTCTAAAAGTCCCTCCCCATATTAAACTCTACAGGAGAAAAATATGAAAATACTCGTAGTTGGTGGCGGCGGAAGAGAGCACGCTATCATTAAAAAGCTGAAAGAAAACCCCCTTTGCTCTGAAATTTATGCTCTCCCCGGAAACGGCGGCATGGCAGGCGACGCAGTTTGCGTTAATATCGGTGCAAAGGATATTGATAAAATTGTAGAATTCGCTCTTGAAAACAAGATCGACTATGCAGTTGTAGCGCCCGACGATCCGCTGGTGCTTGGCTGTGTAGACCGTCTTAACGAGGTTGGCATTCCCTGCTTCGGTCCTAAGGCAAATGCGGCTATCATTGAGGGTAGCAAGAGCTTTGCAAAGAACCTTATGAAGAAGTACGGTATTCCCACAGCGGCATACGAGGTGTTCGACGATATGGAAGCGGCGCTTTCCTATCTTGACACAGCCGCTATCCCCACAGTTATCAAGGCAGACGGTCTTGCGCTTGGCAAGGGCGTTGTTATTGCAGAAACAAGAGAGGACGCAAAGGAAGCAGTTCGCTCTATGATGGAGGATAAGATCTTCGGTGATTCCGGCTCTTCCGTTGTTATTGAAGAATTCCTCACAGGCCCCGAGGTTTCCGTTCTTTCCTTTACAGACGGCGAAACTGTTGTTCCTATGGTTTCCTCTATGGACCATAAGAGAGCCCTTGACGGAGATAAGGGTCTTAACACAGGCGGTATGGGTACAATTGCTCCCAACCCCGTTTACACAGACGCTATTGCGGCTGAGTGTATGGAAAAGATCTTTGTTCCCACTATCCGCGCTATGAAGGCGGAGGGCAGAGAGTTCAGAGGCTGTCTCTATTTCGGTCTTATGATCACAGAAAACGGACCTAAGGTTATTGAATACAACTGCCGCTTCGGCGACCCCGAAACTCAGGTTGTTCTTCCTCTTCTCGAAAGCGACCTTTTCACAGTTATGAAGGCTGTAACAGAGGGCACTCTTCGTGACACAGAGGTTAAGTTCTCAAACGGCAGCGCTTGCTGTATCGTTAAGGCTTCAAACGGCTATCCCGGCAAGTACGAAACAGGCTATGAGATCACAGTTGACGACGGCATCGAGGCTGAGGTTTACGTTGCAGGCGCAAAGCTTGTTGACGGCAAGGTCCTCTCCGGCGGAGGACGAGTTCTCGGCGTTGTTGCTAAGGCAGATAATCTCAGCGATGCTGTTGCAAAGGCATATCGCGAAAGCGAAAAGGTTCACTTTGCAAATGCTTACCAGAGAAGCGACATTGGCAAAAAGGCACTTGATTTTATGAAAGGTATGGCAAACTGATGGTATACAGAATATTTGTTGAAAAGAAGATCGGTCTTCGCGGCGAAGCTGATTCTCTTCTTTCCGATATCAGAGGATTTCTTGGCATTGAAAGCGTAAAGGGCGTTCGTATCGTTAACCGTTACGATGCAGAGAATATTACAGCAGAGCTTTTTGAGGCTGCAAAGAAAACTGTTTTCTCCGAGCCTCAGCTTGACGATATTTCCGACGAGCTTACAGACGCTGAGGGCAAAACTGTTTTTGCAAGCGAATTTCTCCCCGGTCAGTTCGACCAGAGAGCAGATTCTGCAGCTCAGTGTATCCAGATCATTTCCTGCGGTGACAGACCTCTTATCCGCGGCGCAAAGATCTACGTTATTGATGGCGACGTAACAGAGGAGGAGCTTGCAAAGATCAAGGGCTACGTTATCAACCCCGTAGAAAGCCGTGAGGCTTCCCTTGAAAAGCCCGAAACTCTTGCCGCAACTTATGAAATTCCCGAAACAGTTGAAACACTTGACGGCTTTATCGCACTTGACCGCGACGGCCTTGCAGCATTTGTAAAGCAGTACGGTCTTGCTATGGACCTTGACGATATCACATTCTGCCAGAGCTATTTCAAGAGCGAGAACAGAAACCCCACTATCACAGAGATCCGTATGATCGACACATATTGGTCCGACCATTGCCGTCATACAACTTTCCTTACAAATATTGATAACGTTTCCTTTGAGGACGAAGCTCTTGCGGCTGAATACGAGAGATATCTTGAAACAAGACGTCAGCTCGGCCGTACAAAGCCCGTAAATCTTATGGATATCGCAACTCTTGCAACAAGATATCTTAAGAGTAGCGGTCAGCTTCCTCATCTTGACGAAAGCGAAGAGATCAACGCTTGCACAGTTAAGATCAAGGTAAACACAAGCGAGGGCGAGGAGGATTGGCTCCTGCTCTTCAAGAACGAAACACATAACCATCCTACAGAGATCGAGCCCTTCGGCGGCGCGGCAACATGTATCGGTGGTGCTATCCGTGACCCCCTGTCCGGCCGTAGCTACGTATACGCGGCAATGCGCGTAACAGGTGCGGCAGACCCCACACGTCCTATTGAAGAAACTATCAAGGGTAAGCTTCCTCAGAAGAAGCTGGTTGCAACAGCAGCTGCAGGCTACTCCAGCTACGGTAACCAGATCGGCCTTGCAACATGCCAGGTAGATGAGATCTATCATCCCGGCTATGCTGCAAAGAGAATGGAGATCGGTGCTGTTATTGCGGCGGCTCCTGAAAAGAACGTTCGTCGTGAGCGTCCCGAGCCCGGTGATATCGTTATCCTTCTCGGCGGCCGTACAGGCCGTGACGGCTGCGGCGGTGCAACAGGCTCCTCCAAGTCTCACACAACTGAATCTCTTGAAACATGCGGTGCAGAGGTTCAGAAGGGTAATGCTCCTGAAGAAAGAAAGCTTCAGCGTCTCTTCAGAAACGAAGAGGCTTCCCGTCTTATCAAGCGCTGTAACGACTTCGGTGCAGGCGGTGTTTCCGTTGCTATCGGTGAGCTTGCTGACGGTCTTGATATCGACCTTAACGCTGTTCCTAAGAAGTACGACGGACTTGACGGCACAGAGCTTGCAATTTCCGAGTCTCAGGAAAGAATGGCAGTTGTTGTAGAGGCTGCTGACGCTCCCAGATTTATGGAGCTTGCTGCAAAGGAAAACCTTGAGGCAACTATCGTTGCAAAGGTTAAGGCTGATGCTCGTCTTACAATGACGTGGAACGGTAACACAATTTGTGATATTTCCCGCGATTTCCTTAACTCCAACGGTGCTGAAAAGCATATCGATATCGCTCCTGCAGCAGCAGAGTGCGTATGCAAGGAGATCCCCGAAAACTTCACAGAGGGTATGAAGGCACTTGTTTCCGACCTTAACGTTTGCTCTAAGAGAGGACTTTCCGAGCGCTTTGACTCCACAATCGGCGCAGGCAGCGTGCTTATGCCCTTCGGCGGCAAGTATCAGCTTACACCCAGCCAGGCTATGGCAAACAAGATCTCTCTTGAAAAGGGCGACACAGATACATGCTCCGTTATGTCCTACGGATATAACCCCTTTATCACAGAGCGCGATCCCTTCGCAGGCGCTTATCTTGCAGTTGTAGAATCTCTCTGTAAGCTTATCGCTACAGGCGCAGATTTCACAGATACATATCTCACATTCCAGGAATATTTCGAAAAGCCCGGCCGCGACGCTAAGCGTTGGGGCAAGCCCCTTGCGGCTCTCCTTGGTGCCTTCAAGGCTCAGATGGACTTCGGCGTTGCCTCCATCGGCGGTAAGGACTCCATGAGCGGTAGCTTTGAAAAGCTTGACGTTCCTCCCACACTCGTTTCCTTCGCGGTTACAACAGATAAGATCGCAAACATCATCTCTCCCGAATTCAAGGGCGCAGGCCATAAGGTTATTATGATCGGCGCTGAAGCTGACGAGAGAGGACTTCCCACAGCTGAAAGCCTTAAGAAGGTATTTGATCAGGTTGCGGCTCTTGTTCGCGCAGGCAAGGTTTATGCGGCTTACACACCTACATACGGCGGCGTAGCTGAGGCTATCTTCAAGATGGCTATCGGTAACGGCATCGGCTTTAAGTATGATGACGCAACAAGCCTTAACGACATCTTCGGATATAACTACGGCACATTCATCCTTGAGGTTGCAGACGACGTAGACGGTATGGTGCTCGGTTACACAACAGAGGAAAAGGCGATCGTTCTCGGCGAAGAGAAGACATGCATCTGCGGTCTCCTTGACCTTTACGAAAACAAGCTTGAGGGCGTTTATTCCTGCAATATCAGCCAGGATCAGGGCGAGATCCCCGCGTTTGAATATAAGGCAAGCGAGTGGGCAAAGCCTGCTATCAAGGTTGCAAAGCCCAAGATGCTCATTCCCGTATTCCCCGGTACAAACTGTGAATACGATAGCGCAAAGGCTCTTGAGAGAGCAGGCGCTGAGGCTGAGATCATCGTTATCAAGAACCTCACAGCAGCTGCTATCGAAGAGTCTGTTGACTACTTCGCAAAGAGAATCGAAGGCGCTCAGGGTATCTTCATTCCCGGAGGATTCTCCGGCGGTGACGAGCCTGAAGGAAGCGGTAAGTTCATCACAGCGTTCTTCAGAAATGCGGCTGTTAAGGAAGCAACAATGGAGCTTCTCAAGAACCGCGACGGTATGATGCTCGGTATCTGTAACGGCTTCCAGGCTCTTATCAAGCTTGGTCTCGTTCCCTATGGCGAGATCATCGACACAGATGAAAACTGCCCCACACTTACGTTCAACACCATCGGACGCCACCAGTCCAGAATCGTTCGTACAAGAATCGCCTCCAATAAGTCTCCTTGGCTTATGAAGACAGAGGTTGGCGATATCCACAACGTTCCGATCTCCCACGGTGAAGGCCGCTTTATCGCTCCTGAGGACGTAATAAAGAGCCTTGTTGACAACGGACAGATCGCAACACAGTACGTTGATCTTGACGGCAAGCCTACTGCAGAGATCTCCTGCAACCCCAACAACTCCATGTACGCTATCGAGGGTATCACATCTCCCGACGGACGTGTTCTTGGTAAGATGGGACACAGCGAGAGAGTTGGCAGCGGACTTTATAAGAACGTAGAAGGAAACTATGATTCCAAGCTCTTCGAGTCCTTTGTTGAATATTTCAAATAATTAAAAATAGAGGAATCCTTTTTAGGGTTCCTCTTTTTTGCGTCGTGGATGTAAACGATAATTTTTAGCTGTCCGTGGTCGTTGCGTTTTTACCGACCTTTTTTAAAAAAGGTCGCGGGTTAGTGAAGCGAAAACGATTAAATATCGTTTTTGCAAGCGGTGTCATCCAAAGTGCGAGTGAGCAGAGCTGAGTGCATCGAAGCGATAGCTCGCGACACACGACGGTGACTGGATTTTAGGGCAGAGCCCTGAAACGCACTCCGCAGGGAGCGAAATCCCCTCTGCTACGATATACCGTTAAACGATAATTTAGCAAACCAAAAGGCTTCCCTTATGGAAGGGAAGCTGTCAGCGCAAGCTGACTGATGAGATGCGCACGAAGGGTTTAGTGTTGCTTTATTAAAGACTGCTAAATCAAAGAATTCAGATTCAAACTTTACATCTCATCCACCGCTGACGCGGTCCCCCTTCCCTTCCATAAGGGAAGGCTAATCCGCTAACCGATAATTTATCTTACCATAATTTCTCAAGCAGTACAATTCATAAAATGCAACAACTTTGGCAAAGATAGCAATATAAAACTGCCGTTTTGACGGCAAAGGAGCTGCTATGAAAAGGAAAATATCTGTAATAATTGCAATAATTTTTTTAATAGCCTGTCTTGCTTCCTGCGGCAAGCAGGGAGGGACAGATAAGAAATATTCTCTTTATCTGGGAATCTCTCAGGAGCATGAGGCGGGGGACGGCAAGGCTAAGTTTGCATCAACCTACGTTGCTGTTATCTGTGATAAAAAGGGAAAAATAGTAGATTGTGTTTTTGACGGCTTTGAAAGCACAGCATCTCTTGAAGGCGGAGTTGCGGATTATGATGAAAACGTTCAGTCCAAAAACGAGCTCGGACTGGAATACAGTATGAAGAGCGCCTCTCCTATCGGGCGCGAATGGTATGAGCAGGCCGCTCACTTTGCTGATTTTATAAAAGGTAAGGCACTTGATGAGGTTGAGGAAGTAGATGGAGGCGAGGCCGAGCTTATGGCGGGCTGCACCATCAATATAAACGGCTTTAAGGAAGCAATAGACAATGCCGAGGAGATTGGCGGGATAGAGGTTGAAAGCGGTAGCGAGCCAAGCGCCAAGGTTGCGTTTTTTGCTGATTACAGCGGTACGAAGAACGCCTCGGCCGAGACGGATGGTGTTGCACATTTGAGTGTAACCTATACTGCCGTGGCAATGAGCGAGGGAAAGATAGCCGCGGCGGCGCTTGATCAAACGGAAACTAAGGTGTATTTTGATGATTCAGGGCTTATAATCAATCTTGATAAGGGTGAGAGTAAACGCGAAGCAGGGTATGATTATGACATGAAGTCAGCCTCAGCCATCGGCCTTGAATGGTTTGAGCAGGCGGACAATTTTGCCCGCGCTATAGTTGGAATGAGCCCGTCTGACGTGGCGGGTATGCGCCTTAACGGAGAATATCTTGAGGATGAAACGCTTCTTGCGGGGTGTTCCATAAAGGTAACTGATTTTGTAAAGGCTGTTGCAAAAACAGGAAAATAAAAAGAAAATGTGAGCGTGTCACAAACAAAGCCATCCGAATATGCTATAATAGAAAAAAAGCATATAGGAGGCTTGTATGCAGCTGGTTCTTATAACAGCACTTGGTGTTGGCGGAGCAACGATGATAGGCTCGCTCATCGGCTTTATATTTAAAAGAATATCTCACAGATTTTCAGATATAATTCTATCCTTTGCGGCAGGAGTTATGCTTGCGGCATCGGTCCTTGGGCTTATACTGCCCTCAGTTGAATACGGCGGAAAATGGGGAATAGTAATGACGGTTGCAGGTATTTTTACAGGCGCGCTTTCCCTTAACCTGATCGACCGACTTGTGCCCCATCTTCATAAAATGGTTGGAGCGGATATTGAGGAGCATAAAAAATCAAGCCTTGATAAGGTATTGCTGTTTGTCGTTGCAATAGCGATCCACAATCTGCCGGAGGGAATTGCGGCAGGCGTTGGCTTTGGATCGGGGGACACAACTCAGGCGCTTCTCATTGCAGGCGGTATTGCATTGCAGAATATCCCCGAGGGTATGGTTATAATCGGACCTATGCTTGCGGCAGGCGTCAGCCCGAGAAGAACGTTTATTTCAGCTATGGTAACGGGACTTATTGAGGTTGTGGGAACTCTTATCGGCTATTTTGCAGTCAGCGTTGCTTCTTTTATCCTGCCTTTTGCGCTTGCATTTGCAGGCGGCACTATGCTGTACGTTATCAGCGACGAAATGATTCCCGAAACTCACGCCCACGGAAGCGAGCGTGGGGCAACGTATGCTCTCCTTGTAGGATTTTGTGTGATGCTGATTTCGGATGTGCTTTTAGGTTAAAACTGATACTGTAGGGGAGGATATGATCCTCCCGTCGTAATGCAATCATACATTCAGATGTTTGTGCTATGGACGGGAAGATGATATCTTCCCCTACTTTTTTCACCGTACGATCTTTATGTGCATATACTGCTTATGATAAACCTGTAAGGAGTACGTATGCAAAGAAAAATTCATTTTGTAAATTTCGGAAATCTTTTTTCGCGAATACCCAATGCGGTGGCAATAATAAACGGAGGTGTTAATTATCCGGAGATAAACGGAATTGTCCGTTTTTACAAGGTCAACTTGGGAGTTGTAGTCCGCGTTGAGATATCAGGCCTTCCGCGTGGAGATGGAGAGTGTGACTCCCCCATATTCGGCTTCCATATACATACTGTTGGCGATTGCAGGGAAAATGTCAGCGAGCCCTTTCCTTATACAATGGGACATTATAATCCGAAAAATTGCCCACATCCATATCACGCAGGTGACCTGCCCCCGCTGTTTTCGGCAGACGGTAGGGCGGTATCGGTTTTTCTCACAAACCGCTTCACCATAGATGATATCCTTGAAAGAAGCATTATAGTTCATTCCTCGCCCGACGACTTCACAACTCAGCCGTCCGGCAATGCAGGCACTAAAATTGCCTGCGGTATAATCGTTCCAACCAGACGATAGATGATTTACATTGCCGCCTGAATATGATATAATGGAGAAAAGGCGGTGATAAAATGAAAAACGTACTTATAATCGGAGATAGCTATTCAACCTTTGAGGGACATATTCCCGCAGGCTACGAGGTGTTCTACCGCGCAGGCGGAAGAGAGGACAACGACGTTAAAAGAGTTGAGGAGACCTGGTGGCATCAAGTGGTAAGCGAGATGGGCGCCAATCTTGTTCTCAACAACAGCTGGTCAGGCTCAACTATTGGTTATACAGGCTATGGCGGATATGATTATTCAAATATCAATTCCTTTATTTTCAGACTTGAGGAGCTTGTTTCAAAGGGCTTTTTTGAGGAAAATAAGATCGACACAGTGTTCCTTTTCGGCGGCACAAACGACGATTGGTCTGAGGCTCCCCTTGGAGAGGGAAAACATGGCGATTGGAAAAGAGAGGATCTTTATTTCGTTCTTCCCGCGCTCAGCTGCTTTCTCAGCAGGATGAGAGAAATTCTGCCCGAGGCAGACATCTATTGCCTTATAAACACAGAGCTGAAAAAGGAAATAACGGAATGCCTGAAGGCCTCTGCTGAGAGATATGATATCAAGGCTGTTGAATTTGACTATATTGAAAAAACTGACGGCCATCCCACAGTTAAGGGAATGGCTCAGATAAAGGACAGAGTTATCGCAGAGCTCTCAAAATAATAAAAAGCATTGCATCCAAATGGTGCAATGCTTTTCTTTTTATTCAATATGTTCTCTGACAGATTCGGGAGAGATGCCCATAAGGCGTGTGTATGCCATATAAAAACCGCTATAGGAATTGTAGCCGACCTCGCGGGAGATCTCGTCCAAGGTGAGATCGGTAGTTTTTATCAGCGCATTTGCCGTGTTTATTCTCTGGCGCACGATAAGAGTTTTGAAATCCTCTCCAAGAAGTGTTTTAACAACGTTGTGTGCCTGTCTCTCGCTGAGATAAAGTATTTTTGCAAGCTCCGCAAGTCCGCCCGAGTTCATATAGGAAGAGGAGATAAATTCCTCAATTATCCTCTTTCTGTTGTAGCGAAGAGCGTTGCTCTTTGAGCGTGACTTGTTTATAACGTTTTCGGATGTGTTGAGATAATTTGATTCAAGGGTCTTAACAATGGCGTTTATAAGAAGCAGACCTCGCTGCAGATCCAGTCGGCTTTCGTTTTCCTCGGTCAGTCGATGGAAATGCTCCATTGAGGCGGAAACGAAATCGTCGCGATGAACGCTGACGTTTTTTCTGTGGCTCAGAATGTGGCTGAAAAGATAATAGTCGGAGTGTTCCTTATGATCTCCTACGTCGTTATATTCCATATCAAGGAAAAAGCATTCTCTCTGAACGTTTGAGGCAGAGGATACCGTGTGATAAACGTTGCTGGGAATACAGCAGAACTCTCCCGCATGCACCTCTGTAATTTCGCCCGTGTCGCTAAGGGTTATTTTCTCCGAGCCCTCGTATATGTAGTGAAACTCGCTGTGATAGTGCATATGCGCATAGGTCTCAACGTCGGCCTCGGTGAAATCCGTTGCCTTGCGTGACCATATGTGGAAAATTATATCGTTTATACTTGCCTGAAACTCAAATTTCTTTTCTTCATAATCCATTTTGCCGTTCATTTTACGCCGCCTTCAAAAATATGAAATAAATATGTAAATATGTCATATTGATTAATTGATAAAAAATGGAAGATGTAATAGAATTATTGTGTACTATTACGGCTCACAAGGTTATTTTATAACAGAAAGTGCCTATCTGTCAAGTATGGCGCCCGATTATTTAATAATCTGCAAGTCGTAAGCATACAAAAAAATGAAATCAAAAATTTTAAAAAAGACAGGAGACTGAAACCAATGAAATTTACAGGTGTTATGCCCGCTCTTATCACACCCTTAACAGCTGAGGGTAAGCTCAACCGTGACGTTCTCGAGCGTCTTATCGAAGATCTTATCGCGCAGGGTGCTGATGGCTTCTATATCGGCGGTGCAACAGGCGAAGGCATCATTCTTGACGTTGACGTTCACAAGGAACTTACAACAGAATCTATCAAGATCGTAAACGGCAGAGTTCCCTGTATCGTACATATCGCAAGAATGAACTATAACGAAATGGTTGATCTTGCAGTTCATGCTGAGAAGGCAGGAGCAGACGCTATCTCTGCTATTCCTCCCCTCTTCTATCAGTATGACCACCAGGCTATCTACAACTACTATGAGGGCCTTTCCAACGCTATCAACATTCCGATCATGATCTACAACAACCCCAACACAGGTGTTTATTTCTCTGCTGAGCAGGTTGCTGAGCTCTACAACATCAAGAATGTAACAGCTATCAAGTGGACAAACTACGAGTTCTACCAGGTAATGCGTATTCTCGACCTCACAAACGACGAGTTCAATGTAATTTCCGGTCCCGACGAAATGCTTCTCTGCGGTCTTGCTGCAGGTGCTGACGGCTGTATCGGTACAACATACAACTTCCTCATGCCCGAGGTTAGAGCTGTATACGATGCATTCAGAGCAGGCGATATGGAAGCTGCTCGTAAGGCTCAGACAGTTGT
>JAZQVW010000086.1:0-9245 GCA_045632025.1 Candidatus Avispirillum sp.
TTGAGAACGCCGATCTTTCTTGCGTTATCAATGAGCTTATAGCCATCGAAGCGATGTCCGAGAGGTGTATGGTAGTGCTCACTCTTACCGATGAGGTAGAGCTTGCCGTCTTCGCCGATACGGAAGTTGCCAAAGCCTGTGATGGGAGAGAGATCCTTGTTTGTTGCGTTCTTGAATGCAGCTGTTGCGGCACCTGCGGCGCTGCTATTCATAGGATCGATGATCTGTGTGCCAACCTTTTCGAGAAGCTCATCGTTTCTCTTCTGCTTTGCTTCGGGATAGAAGTCGATCTTTTCGTCAGCGATAGCCATTGTTTCGTCATAGCTCATGAAGCCGAGGAAGTCGTTTGCGCGAGCAATAGCGTCAGTATAGTCGCGGCCGAGAAGATCTGTGAGGGAAAGCTTAGGTGAGTTGAACATTGTTATATACCTCCAAAATTATTACTTAGTTGTATCATCAATGCCGAGCTGTTCGGCACTGTTGTCGGATCTTGTTTTCTTAGCGTCTCCGGGGAAGGGGATGCCAAGATGCTCATAGGCAAGGCGGGTAGCGCATCTGCCTCGGGGTGTTCTTGAGAGGAAGCCTATCTGCATAAGGTAGGGCTCGTAAACGTCCTCTATGGTAACGGTCTCCTCGCCGATGGTTGCGGAGAGGGTCTCGAGGCCAACAGGTCCTCCGTCGTAGAAGGAGATGATGGTCTCAAGCAGGCGGCGGTCTGTGTTATCAAGACCTAATTCGTCTATCTCGAGCATACTGAGAGCTGCCTGAGCTGCCTCAAGGCTGATAGTTCCGTCGCACTTGACCATTGCGTAGTCGCGAACTCGCTTGAGGAGTCGGTTTGCGATTCGGGGAGTTCCTCTTGCTCGTGATGCGATCTCAAGGGCGCCGTCCTCTGTTATGGGAACCTCAAGAATGGAAGCGCTTCTCTTAACGATGGTTGCCAGCTCCTCGGGGGAGTAAAGCTCCAGTCGGATAAGAACGCCGAAGCGGTCTCTGAGAGGAGTTGTCAGCTGACCTGCTCGTGTGGTTGCGCCGATAAGGGTAAACTTCTGAAGCGGAAGTCTGATGCTTCTTGCGGCAGGGCCCTTGCCGATGATGATATCAAGGGCAAAGTCCTCCATTGCGGGATAAAGAATTTCTTCTATATTGCGATTTAAGCGATGGATCTCGTCTATGAAGAGAACGTCGCCCTTGCCGAGATTGGTTAAGAGAGCCGCAAGGTCGCCCTGCTTTTCGATAGCAGGTCCGCTTGTGATCCTCAGGTTAACGCCAAGCTCGTTTGCAATGATATTGGAAAGCGTTGTTTTACCAAGTCCGGGAGGGCCGTAGAGAAGAACGTGGTCAAGAGAGTCGCCTCTCATTTTTGCGGCATCGATATAGATCTGCATGATCTCCTTTGCCTTTTCCTGTCCGATATATTCGGAAATGGAATCGGGGCGGAGGCTGACCTCGGTTTCCGCGTCCTCTTCCTGATAGGAGGTTTCAAGAATTCTGTCCTCAAAGTTGAATTCTTCAACGAAGCTATTCATAAGAACTCCACCTCCTTATTTCATAAGTCTGCCGAGGGCAGAGCGGATGATATCTTCTGTTTCAAGGGTTTTGTCAATGCCCTTAAGCGCCGCTTCAACCTCGCCTCTTGTATATCCGAGAACGAGAAGGGCGTCTCTTGCGTCAGCCACGGAGCCCTTCGCCGCCGCGGGAGCGGAGGAGGAAACGTCGCCCGTATCAAGGTCGGGCATATTCTTTGCCAGCTTGTCCTTTAATTCAAGAACGATTCGCTCGGCTATCTTTTTGCCAACGCCCTGAGCCTGACAGATGGCCTTAACGTCACCCTGAGAAACGGCAAGAGCGAGAGCGGCGGGGGAGAGGACCGTAAGGATAGCAACTGCAGCCTTGGGGCCGACTCCGGAAACTGAAATAAGGGTCTTAAAGGTTGTAAGCTCCTCGGGAGTTCTGAAGCCGAAAAGCTCAACTGCGTCTTCTCTCACAGCCATATAGGTGAAAACGCGGACCTTTTCGTTTTTGGGGCAGGCGCTGAGATGGCTCAGCGTGCTTCCCGTAACGGTCAGCTTATAGCCGACCCCTGCGCAGTCAATAACGGCTGTGTTTGAAAGCGCATCGATATAAATGATTTCTCCTGTGAGACAATAGATCAATTTTCGTTCTCCTTCTGTTCGGGAGTTGTTTCGGGGGCGATTTCAAGCTCGGCATCAAGGGCCGCTTCGTCAAATATTTCAAGCTGGGTGGGAATCTCTTCCTCTGCGATCACGGGAACGTAGATCTCTCTGCCTGCCTTGATGTGAGCTCGTCTCATATAGTGGTCAACAATCCAGGCGCCGATGAAGAGAACGAGGCCGAGAGCGCTGAGAGCCAAGCCTAAAGTGAGGCAATCGGGGCGGTATTTCATTGTGAGCTCATGCTCGCCTGCGGGAGCGTAGAAGCCGATGGTGCCGCCGATAAGCTTTATAAGTTCAACCTCTTCTCCGTCAAGGTATACCTTCCAGCCCTCGTCGTATGCGATAGAGGTGAACACCAGACTGTCGTCGCCTGTCATATTGATAGTACCCTCGAACTTGCTTTCTGTGTAGCTATCGATCTTGAACTGGCTCTCGCCAAGCTGGGGCATATATTCCTTGAATGCTTCCTCGTCAACGTAGCAGAAGTAGTTCTGATTTTCTCTGATATAGAGAACGTCGCTAAGAAGTCGGAGCTCAACGGTGATGGTTTCACCAACCTCAAAGCTTCCAAGCTCAACGATGCGGTAGGATTCGTTCTGATAGTAGGTGCCAAACTTTTCTCCGTTGAGATAAAGCTCAGTCTCTCTTGTATAGTCACTGGGGAAATAGCAATAGAGAGTGTCGGAATCTGTGATAGTGATGGTGTAAACAGAGCCGGATGTTCCCTCAGACACGGGTACGTACTTGTCGTGCTCTGCGATAGTTGAATGAACGGTGTTGCTCGTTGTGTTGACAACGTTGGTTTCGGGCTTGAATATCTGAACAGTTTCCTCGCTGCCCAGCATAGCAGTCACCATTGCGTTCATCTTATCGAAGGGAGAATAAAGTCCTTCGCCGTTTATGTCAAAGCTTGCAAGAGAATTATTAACCCCGTATGCGATGGAGAGCGCGTAGGGGTTCTTGAACACTGCAAGGTCGGAGTTGCGTGAGAACTGATACTCGTAGAGGGGCTGGGGATCATCGTTTTCGCAGATGAGATATTTGATACCAAAGAGTGTATCAAGAACGGGAGTGCCTCCAAGATATTTGGACCAATGCGCCTTAGAGGAGAGGCCCATATTCTTAAGAAGCTTAATGGTTTCCTGGTTCAGTGTTGAGGTTGAGCCGGAAAGTCCGTTCATATCGAAGAGATAGGGGTCGTTTGTTTTTCTGTGGACGGTCTTCTCCATACGGTAGAAGCTTGTGTCTGTTTTCTTTATCTGTTCAACAACGGGTGTAACTCTGTTGCTGAAGTTCTGATATGAGCTTCTGCTGGAGAAGATAACGTCGTCGTCAAGTGCAACCACGTTAAGTAGTCCTGCGCAGAAGAGCTCAAGGCTGCAGAGGATAACGAGCACAAGGGATGCTGTGCGGCGAATTTCAACGTCGGTCATTGTGGATGCGCGGAGAACGCCGAGATAGATGGCAACGATAAGGAGAGAGCACCAAACGCAGGTGAGCTCCTTTAAGTTTTCGTAATCAAGCTTCTGAAGCACGAGAAGTATGCCTGCGATAACGGCAGAGGATGTGATGACCTTGCGGTATCCGATTTCTGCGATCCTTTCGTATGCCTTATAAGCGAGAAGGATAAGGAAGAAGCAGAGCATAAAGCTGTAGCGGTAGTTGAGCCAGTTAGGCTTCTGCATTCCGTGCCAGAACATATCAACGGTTGAGGCATTGAAGCTGAAGAGGAAGAATGCGATGAGGATACCGGAGGCGATCTTTTCTCTTGTTTTGATATGGGGCGCGAAGAAATAGAGGGGGGAGAGAACAAGAGCCAGCATACCGATATAGAGCCAGGGGAGACCCTCGGGGCGAACCGTATCGTATGATCCGAAATAGAACTTTGTGAGCATATCTGCCCAGTCAAACTTCTGAGTGAAGGAATAATCGGGGTTAGTAAACTCTGTTTTACCGAAAGTAAGAGAGTAATAGGTGCAAAGGAGGAGAGCGGCGCAGATGAGAATAACGATAACTGAGAAAGCGCCGATCCTGCCGAAGCTTTTCACGAGGTGCTTTTCTTCGCCGCGGGGATTTCTTTCCTCGGGGCTTGTTGCGAAATAGTAGTATAAGAAATAAGCCGCAACGAAGATGCACATCATATAGCCGATATAGAAGTTGGAGAAGATGGCCATTGCAAGGCTGATAACGAACATCTTGTATCTGCCGTATTTGATGAGGCGCTCAATGCCAAGCATAACGATGGGAAGGAGAATAAGATTATCGATCCACATTGTGTTGTGCTGCATAACAACTGCGTATCCGCAGAGAGCGTACATTGAGGAGAAGAGAACTGTTGCAACGGGATCCTTCTTTCGTGTTGCGTCTATATACATACCGAAGGTAAGTCCGCAGCAGCCTGTTTTCAGAAGGAACATAATAAGCAGAGCCTCTGTCATATAAGCTGCGGGGAAGAGGGCAACGATAAAGGAGAAGGGGCTGGAGAGATAGTATGCGAATATACCGAAGAATTCTCCGCCGAGAGCTCGGCTGAAGCTATAGAGCAGGCTTCCGTCGCCGTAGATGATATTTTTCAGCTCTTCAAAAAAGTAAACGTACTGGCCGTTCAGGTCAAGAACGAGAACGCTTTCCTCGCCGAAGGGGAACACCTGCATGCAGATGTAGATGACCCACATGATGATAGCGGGGAGGATGAAGCATATACCGAGATATTTGCGCTCGCCTTTAAAAAGGGATTTGATATAGTCCTTTGCGCTGTAAGCGGGGGCAAGCGGAAGGAGAAGCTTAGTTTTTTCCAATTTGGGGATCCTCTTTTATAACTTTCTTAATAGACTTTTCAAGCTTGATACGGGGGATGGTCATATCTCTTTTGCAGACGGTGCAAACGATGCGGATATCGCTGCCTCCGCGCTCGCAGCGAAAGAGCTTGGAGCCACAGGGATGGGGCTTTTTCAGCTCAAGGATATCGCCTTGAGAAAACTTCACGATTTCTGCCATTCGAATACAAAACCTCCCACTTTTCAAATTATAGTAATTATACCACAAAACCTTTATAAAGTAAAGGAATATTGCAATAAAAACACAATAAAAAGAGAGGGTTTTCGGCATTTCGGAGAGTGCCTTGATATTTGTAATCTTTTTGTGAATAAATAAGAAAAAATAGCTCTAAATCTTTGACTTAATGAAGAAAGTGTGCTATAATAAACTATTATGGACGTACTATGCCATTTTATAGAAAGGACGGCTTGCATATGGTTATTTTAGGTATCGACCCCGGCATTGCAATAGTGGGTTGGGGAGTGCTTCATTATGATGGATTCAGGTTTCGTCCCATGGCCTACGGATCCATACAAACAAAGGCAGGACAGAAGACCGAGGAAAGGCTTCGTCAGGTATACGACGGGCTTTGCGGCATCATAGATAAGTATAAGCCCGATGCAATGAGTATCGAAGAGCTTTTCTGGAACACCAACCAGAAAACGGGTATCGTCGTTGCAGAGGCAAGAGGCGTTATAATGCTTGCGGCAACTCAGAAGGGATTGCCAATCTATGAATATACGCCCCTTCAGGTCAAGCAGTCCATCGTTGGCTACGGAAGAGCGGAGAAGAAACAGGTCATTATGATGGTAACAAGCTTTCTCGGCCTCAGCCAGCCGCCGAAGCCTGACGATACGGCAGACGCATTGGCAATAGCTATCTGCCATGGGCATTCGGCAGGCTCATCCCTTGCAAAATATTATAATAACTAAGAAACGGACATTAAGATTATGTGGTATAGCGATAAATGGAATGATTACGAGCTTCTTGATGCATCCCGCGGTGAGCGTCTTGAAAGATGGGGTGAATATATCCTCATCCGTCCCGACCCTCAGATCATCTGGGATACGGAGAGAAAGGACCCCCGTTGGAAGAAGGCGCACGGCGTTTACCGTCGCTCAAAGAGCGGCGGCGGAAAATGGGTGGTTTCCAATATGCCCGATGCGTGGTGCATAAACTACGGAGATCTTCAGTTCCAGCTCCGTCCCATGGGCTTTAAGCATACGGGACTTTTCCCCGAGCAGGCAGTTAACTGGGATTGGTTCTCCGAGATCATAAGAAAAGCAAAGGCAGAGGATCCCGATCGTGAGATCAGAGTGCTGAACCTCTTTGCATATACAGGCGGCGCAACAGCGGCAGCTGCCAAGGCAGGCGCATCCGTTTGCCACGTTGACGCCTCCAAGGGTATGGTTCAGGCGGCTAAGGAAAACCTTCGTCTCAGCGGTCTTGGGGATGCTCCCGTTCGCTATATAGTGGACGATTGCAGAAAGTTCATTGAGCGCGAGATCCGCCGCGGCAAAAAGTATGAGGGAATCATAATGGATCCCCCCTCTTACGGCAGAGGCCCCAACGGCGAGGTTTGGAAGCTTGAGGAATGCGCGGCTGATCTTATAAAGATCGCGGCAGAAGTATTGTCCGACGATCCCCTCTTCTTCCTCGTAAACTCTTATACAACAGGTCTTTCCCCTGCAACTATGGGCTATATGGTTGCAAACACGGTTAAGGCGAAGGGTAGCTTTGAGGCAGGCGAGATCGGCCTTCCCGTAACCTCAACAGGTCTGCCCCTTCCTGCAGGCGCAAGCGCAAGATGGGTCGCAGATAAAGCAAAGAGATAATTAACTGTAGGGCTGTCACACCGGGGCCGCCGCATATTAGGTTTAGATTGAAGAGTGAAAAGAAAATGAAAGAGTTAATAAGAGCAGAGCATCTTTCGTATGCCTATCCCTCGGACGAGGAAGGAATTCCCGCTCATCAGGCATTGAAGGACGTTAGCTTTAGTATAAACGAGGGCGAATTCGTTGCCATCCTCGGGCATAACGGAAGCGGCAAGTCAACTCTTGCAAAGCTTCTTTGTATGGTGCTTGAGGCAGACGAGGGCGCACTTTATATAGGCGGCAAGCGAATGACGGGAGAGGACGTAACGGACGAGGACGTGTACCGTGCCCGCCGCGACGTGGGAATGGTCTTCCAGAATCCCGATAACCAGCTTGTTGCAACCATCGTTGAGGAGGACGTTGCCTTCGGCTGCGAAAATCTTGGAGTTCCCTCCGAGAAGATCCGCCGCCGCGTGGACTATGCCCTTGCAACGGTCGGTATGACGAAATATGCCCGCCACGAAACTCACAGACTTTCAGGCGGACAGAAGCAGAGAATAGCTATTGCAGGCGCTATCGCAATGAAGCGCAAGTGCATCATTTTCGACGAAAGCACGGCAATGCTTGACCCCGCAGGCAGAAAAGAGGTCATGGGAACCATAACCCGCCTTAACCGCGATGAAAATCTTACGGTAATTCATATAACTCACTATATGAACGAGGCAACTATGGCAGACAGAGTTATCGTTATGTCGGGAGGCGGCATCGTAATGGATGGCACCCCCAAGGAGGTGTTCAGCCGCGCGGAGGAGCTTTGGGCGGCAAATCTGGACGTTCCTCAAACGACGGAGCTTCTCTGGAGGCTTAAGGAAGCGGGCCACGACGTTCGCACAGATATATTCGATCCTCATGAGTGCGCAGAGGAGATCGCGCGCGTAATGGGAAAAATAAAAAGTCAGGAATAAAATATGGCTCATATACAGATAAAGGATCTCACCTATATTTACGGCAAGGGAACTCCCTACGAGATGAAGGCACTTGACCGAGTAAATATAGAGTTCAGAGATAATATGATAACAGGCCTTATCGGGCATACGGGCAGCGGTAAATCCACTCTCGTTCATATGCTCAACGGTCTCCTTCGTGCTGATAGCGGCCAGGTTCTCCTTGACGGACGCGATATCTGGGAGGATCCTAAAAAGATCAGCTCGGTTCGCTTTCGCGTGGGGCTGGTTATGCAGTATCCCGAATATCAGCTTTTTGATGAAACAGTAAAAAAGGATATCGCCTTCGGACCTAAGAATATGGGTATGAAGGAAGATGAAATAGAGGCGGCAGTTATGGAGGCGGCAAGATTTGCAGGCCTTTCACCCGAGCTTCTTGACAAAAGTCCCTTTGATCTTTCAGGCGGACAGAAGAGAAGAGCGGCTCTTGCAGGCGTTATGGCAATGAAGCCCGACGTGCTCGTTCTTGACGAGCCCGCGGCAGGCCTTGACCCCGGAGCAAGAAGAGAGATCCTCTCAAGAATAAGAGACTATCAGAGAGAAAGCGGAACCTCCGTTATCATAGTTTCCCACAGCATGGAGGATATGGCTATGTATTGCGACAGAGTTGTGGTAATGTCCCACGGCGCTCCCGTAATGGAGGGAACTCCCGCAGAGGTATTCAGCCGCGCGGACGAGCTTTTTGCCGCTTCGCTTGACGTTCCCGAGGTAACTAAGGTTGCAAGAGAGCTTCGCTGCTGCGGAGTTGATATCGGCCTTGATATATATACGGTCAAATTTGCCGCATCAAGACTTCTCGGAGGTGACGAGTAATGAAAAACAGCGTAGCCTTCGGTCAGTATTGCGAGGGAAAAAGCTTTCTTCATAAGATGGACCCCCGATGGAAGCTTGTCCTTGCAGTTATGTATATCGTGGTGATATTCCTTTGCAAGAATATCTTCACGTTCGCCTTGCTTGCCCTCTCCGCACTCGGACTTGTGGCGCTGAGCGAAATAAATCCCAAAATAATATTCCGTTCTCTCAGGCCCCTTGTTATGATCATCTGCGTGACTGCGATAATCAATATCTTCTGGCTGAAGGGAGAGGTGCTGCTGCTTGAGTTCGGCCCCATCAGCGTGTATCTTGAAGGAATCATCAATGCATTTCTCATAGTGGTGCGAGTAGTGCTGCTTGTTTCCGTAACAACGCTGACTCTCACCTATACAACAACACCTATTGCACTCACAGACGGACTTGAGCAGCTTCTTGCTCCTCTTGCAAAGATAAAGCTCCCCGTTCACGAGTTTTCAATGATGATGACCATCGCTCTCCGCTTCATTCCCACTCTGCTTGAAGAAACAGAGAAGATAATGAACGCCCAGAGAGCAAGAGGAGCAGATTTCTCAACAGGAAGTCTGAAGCAGAGAGCAAAGGCTCTCGTTCCCGTTCTCATT
>JAZQVW010000087.1:0-3798 GCA_045632025.1 Candidatus Avispirillum sp.
TCAGTTTCGTTGGGGGAGAGGATCTCAACTCGCTTAAGCTTTTCAAGCTGAACCGCGTCGGAAACGGGGCCCGCGTCAACGAAGAGGGGGATGCTCTGCTTATAAGCATAATCCGCCGCCACAGCAACCGCCTCGAAGGGGATCTCAAACTGCATATAGACCGCGTCGGGATAGGTGGTAAAGGCTTCTTCGATCTCGTTTTCGGAGATATTATTGTTTGCGCCGGGATAAACGATAATCCTGTTCATTCCGTCCTCTTCAACGATGATGGAGGCAAGACCTGTTGCCGTCTCGTTGTCCTCTATAATAAAACGGGTGTCGATGCCTTCCTTTGCGTAAAGCTTTTTCAGGGCAACGCCGTTCTGGTCTCGTCCAACTCTTGTGCAGAAGATGGTGTCTGCTCCAAGGCGAGCGAAGGCAACGGCGCTGTTTGCGCCCTTTCCTCCGGGGATATAGCTGTATGTACGATCGGTTACGATAGTTTGACCTGCCTCGGGGATGCTATCCATCCTCTGAACAAAATCCATATTAGCTGAGCTTACAACAAGAACTCTGCTTTTCATAGTAACACCGCTTTCTTTTCTTATATTATTATATCATTATAGACCATTTCCGTCTTTATTGCAAGTATAGTACAAAAAAATAAGCCAAAACCTTGACATTAAAGCTAAAATTTAATATAGTTAATGTAGAATTGTATGCTCTCTGAGAGGTTCACATAAATATGAAAAAAGGCACTGCTCCCATTCTTTTAACAGAGGGAAAACTGCTTCCAAGGATCCTTTCCTTTGCCCTTCCCGTAATGCTGACCAGTATGCTCCAGATGTTTCTCACAACAATGGACAACGTTGTTATCGGTCAGTTCTGCGGCTCAAACGATCTTGGCGCAATGGGCTGCGCAACGCCCATCGTTTCACTTATAGTCAATATTCTGCTGGGTATCTCAACGGGAACTGCCGTTTGCATCGCTCAGTCCATCGGCGGCGGAAACAAAAGAGACACCTATGAAACCGTGCACACGTCCATGCTTCTTGCCGTTATCTGCGGCGTTGCCTTCGGCCTTCTTGGCTTCGGCATTGCGCGTCAGGCTCTCGTGTGGATGGATTGCCCGCCCGAAATGCTTCAGGGGGCAACAACTTATCTTAGAATTTATTTTCTCGGTATGCCCTTTGCAATGTTCTATAATTTCGGCGCGGCTATTCTTCGTGCCGTGGGTGACACGAAGCGTCCCCTTTATTATATGCTCATTGCAGGCGTTGTTAACGTGGGCTTCAACCTCTTCTTCGTTCTTGTATGCCGTCTGGGTATTGCAGGCGTGGCTTTGGGAACCATTCTTTCTCAGCTGACGGCAGGAGCCCTTGTGGGCTCATATCTTGTAAGATCAAAGGAGGTCTTCAAGCTTAACGTGCGCGAAATGAGGATATACCGACAGAAGCTTGCAAGAATACTTCGCATCGGTATTCCCGCAGGGCTTCAGAGCTCCGTATATTGCGTTTCAAATATAGTTATCCAGTCATCAGTAAACTCCCTTGGTCCCGCCGTTGTAACGGGAGCAAGCGCGCAGGGCAACTACGAGGCCTTCGTTTCCGTTGCTATGACAAGCTTCGCGCAGACAGCAATAACCTTTGTTGCTCAGCATATGGGCGCAAAGAAATATAAGCGAATGAACCGCGCTATAGCAGCTTGCGTTGCCGCAGTTGCAGTTATCAGCATCACGCTGAACGGCCTTATGTGGCTTCTTCGCGATCCGCTTCTTCGCGTGTTCATCGTTGATAACGAGGCGGCTGTTGCCGAGGGCATCGTTCGAATGTCCCTCATTTGTCCCTTCCACATTTTCTGCGGAATACTGGACGTTTTCTCAGGCGCAACTCAGGGCCTTGGCGCATCCGTTTCCTCAACCTCCGTTTCCCTTTGCGGAACCTGCGGATTCCGACTTGTGTGGATAGCAACCGTGTTTAAGAGGGCAACGGCAAACCGCGCCGCTGTTCTTTGGGCGGTGTACCCCGCGTCCTGGATATTCACCTTAATTTGTATGATGATCCTTTTCTTCGTGGTGCGAGGAAGGATAATTAGAAATAACGAAAAAATATTGCTTAAATAGAAAGGAATTAGTTTATGGATTTCTTCAAACAGAACGATGAGATCACTCTCCCCCAGAAGCCCCTGCCTCTGGTAGAGGAAAACTATTTCATCACAAAGGAACCCGACACAACTCCTCTGCCCACCTTCGAGGGCTCCAAGGACAAGCTTCCCGTTCCCACCTGGGATGGTCACGACGACTATATCAGATGCTATTGGAGAGCTTGGGAGCTTGCATTCGGAAACCTTGGTAAGCCCATCCCCGGAACAGGCTTCGTTTCCAACTTTATTGACACAGCGTTTAACGGATGCGTATTTATGTGGGACTCCTCCTTTATCCTGATGTTCGGTAAGTACGCTGACAGAATCTTCAATTTCCAGGGCACACTTGATAACCTTTATTCTCATCAGCACAAGGACGGCTATATCTGCCGCGAGATCGAGGAAGCAACAGGACGCGATCATTTTACAAGACACGATCCCGCCTCCACAGGTCCCGATATTATGGCTTGGTGCGAATGGGAATATTATCTCAACTTTGGTAATAAGGACCGCCTTGCAAAGGTGTTCCCCCCTCTTATGGCATACCATCGCTGGATGGCAGAATACCGCACTTGGCCCGACGGAACGTATTGGTCCTCCGGCTGGGGATGCGGAATGGATAACCTGCCCCGCGTTCAGCCCGGCTATTCCGTTATGTATAGCCACGGCCATATGATCTGGGTTGATGCTTGTATGCAGGAGCTTAATAACTGTAACATCCTTATCAAGATGGCTGAAATTCTCGGCCGCGACGAGTTCATTCCCGAGCTTGAGGCTGAAAGAGACAATCTTGAAGCTGTTATCAATCATAAGCTCTGGGACGATGAAACAGGCTTCTATTACGACCTCTGGAAGAACGGTGAATGGAACCGCGTTCGCCACGCAGGCGCTTTCTGGGCGCTCCTTGCACAGTGCGCTTCTCCCGAGCAGGCTGAAAAGCTTATCGCTCACCTTGAGGACGAAAACGGCTTTAAGACTCCCACAAGAGTTCCTTGCCTCTCCGTTGACCATTCCTGGTACGGTAAGGCGGGCGGCTATTGGTGCGGCGGCGTCTGGGCTCCCACAAACTATATGATCTTAAAGGGCCTTGATAAGTACGGCAAGTATAAGCTCTCCCACGAGATCGCAAGCGACTATCTCCACACAGTTGTTGAGGTGTTCAAGGAAACAAACACTCTCTTTGAGAACTATGCTCCCGAATACGTTAACGACGGCAAGCCCGCTAAGGGCGAGATCGCTATGAAGGACTTCGTTGGCTGGACAGGCCTTGCGCCCATCTCCATCCTCTTTGAGTATATCTTCGGTATTAAGCCCGATGCAGGAAAGAAGAAGATAACCTGGGACGTAACTCTTCTTGAGCGCCACGGTATCGAGCAGTATCCCTTCGGAGTTGACGGAGAGATGACTCTTATGTGCGAGGCAAGAAGTGATGTAAACGAAAAGCCCGTTATCACCTTCGAATCCAATATCCCCGTAACCCTTGAGGTTATCTGGGGCGAGGACGGCAATAAGCAGTCTTTTGTAATTGAGAAGTAAATAATATGCGGGGAGAGTGCTTTTTATAAACCACCCTCCCCACACCCCTCCCGAAAACAAAAGGAGGGGATTTTTTATTTATAGCTGAACTAAACGCGCGTTTTTATCGAACTTTTTTAAAAAAGTTCGCGGGTTATTAGG
>JAZQVW010000088.1:0-18609 GCA_045632025.1 Candidatus Avispirillum sp.
CTCCACATATCGCCTTAAGGGCAGAAAGCTCTTCTGCTGGGGACAGAACCCCGGTGGTGACCGCTGGCAGGAATACCTCACAGAGGATGGCTCCAGCGACAGATATATCGAAATTCAGGCAGGCCTTGCTCATACACAGTACGAGTGCCTTCCCATGCCTCCCAACACAACCTGGGAATGGCTTGAGGCATATGGCGCAATGAATGCTGACGGTGACAAGGTTCACGGCGATTGGCAGGAGGCAAAGGCTGAGGTTGCAGCTCGTCTTGACGAGATCATCACAGCTGATGCTCTTGAGGAAATGCTTGAAGCAACAAAGCCTATGGCAAAGGCTAAGGCTAAGGGCGAGCTTATGTTCTGCGGTAGCGGATGGGGAGCGCTTGAAAATATGATGAGAGAAAAGATCGGTCGTCCTCAGATGGCTGCTCACCTTGATTTCGGTGAGGTTGGAGAGGAGCAGGCAGATTGGGTAACTCTTATGAACCGCGGCACAATGCCCGAGCCTGACACAAACGATGAGATCGTTTCCTGGATGCTCCAGAACGAATGGATCGGAATGCTTGAGGGCGCGGCTGACGGCGGCGACCTTACAAACTGGTATACACAGCTTCAGCTTGGCGTTGCATATCTTGCAAACAACCGTCTGCAGGAGGCATACGAGAGAATCGATCGCTCCTACAAGCTGAATCCTTCTCCTTGGGCGCTTCACGCTCTTGCAAACTTCAAGCGTCTTCTCGGAGATGCAACAGCGGCGGCTTCTCTCTGCGCTAAGGCAAGCAGAATGCGTCTTCACGATGCTTCTCTTGCAAAGGAGGCTATGGAGCTTCTTGTGCTTGCTGATATGAACGAGGAGGCAATCGCGCTTGCGGCAGAATTCCCCGAGGAGGTAAGCTCCATCGGCAGAGTTAAGATCTATATTGCAAAGGCATATATCAATCTTGGTGATGCTGACGCGGCAGAGGCTATCTTCTATCGCGACGGCGGACTTGTTCTTCCCGATATCAGAGAGGGCGAGCTTATCATCACAGATCTCTATCTCAGAATGCTTGAGCTCCGCGCTAAGGCGGCAGGCGAGGAATTTGACCGCAACACAGCTAAGGTTCCTCCGCAGTTTGACTATCGCCAGTGCGAAACAACACAGGCAAGACCTGCGAGAAAGAGAGCAAAATAAATCCCCCGATGAAGAAAAATAACCTTTTAGCCAATTTAATGCTTCTGGCGGCTGCAATAATCTGGGGCTGTGCCTTCGTTGCTCAAAGCGAGGGTATGGAGATAATGGGCCCCTTCACTTATTACGCTGTCAGATGCTATCTGGGCGCCGTTGTGCTCCTGCCCGTTATATATGTCTCCGATCAGGCGAAGAAAAGGATAGGTAAGTACACTCCTCCCACTAAACAGTCAAAGAAAAGAACCTATATTGCAGGCGCTTGCTGCGGCGGAGTTATGTTCGTTGCGGCAATGTTCCAGCAGATAGGTATGGCAATGGGAACGGGCAGCGGCAAGGCAGGATTTATAACTGCCATGTATATGCTCATCGTGCCCATAATCGGTCTTTTTATGAAAAAGAGAGTGCGCCCCATAATCTGGGTGTGCCTGATGGTTGCGGCATTCGGCCTTTACCTGCTTTGCATAACGGACGGCTTAAGCTTTGAATTGAGCGACCTTGTGGTATTCGGATGCGCTATCTGCTTTGCATTCCACATTGTTGTTATCGATATTTTTTCCGACGTTGACGGCCTCCGCCTCTCCTGCATCCAGCTTGTGGTTGCGGCAGTGCTTGCAACGGTGTTTATGTTCATTCTCGAAGCTCCCACGTGGCAGCAGATAAGCGACGGATGGCTTTCCATCGCTTATGCAGGCGTTATGAGCTCGGGTGTTGCATTCACCTTCCAGGTGCTTGCGCAGAAAAAGACCAACCCCACGATGGCAAGCCTTTTAATGAGCCTTGAATCTGTTTTTGCCGTTCTCGGCGGAATCGTTTTTCAGGGCGACGTGCCCTCTGTGAGAGAGGCTACGGGATGCATTGTTATGTTTGCGGCGATCGTTGTTGCGCAGTTAGATTTTCCTAAAAAAGAAAAAAGAGTTGCATAATTATGGAAGAAATTGAAAGAAGTCAGAGGCCTATAGCCGTTATCGACTCAGGGCTTGGCGGGCTCAGCGTGCTCAAGGTTTTGAAGGACGTTTTGCCCTGCGAAAACTACATATATTACGGCGACTCTGCCAACGCACCTTATGGCGAAAAAAGCGGCGACGAGGTGAGGCAGATCACCGACCGTAACATTGAAATGCTTACGGAAAACGGGGCCAAGGCTATCGTTATCGCCTGCAACACTGCAACAAGTGCGGCGGCTGAATACGTTAGAGAGAAGTATAAGAATATTCCCATCATCGGTATGGAGCCGGCAGTTAAGCCTGCGGCCATGATGGCGCCCCATCCCAAGGTGGTGGTTATGGCAACTCCCCTCACTCTTATGAGAGAGAAGTTTATCCGCCTTGTTGAAAAATATTCCCATGAGGCTGATTTTGTGATCGTCCCCTGCCACGGACTTGTTGAGCTTGTTGAAAGCGGCGTTGTTGAGGGCGAGGAGATGGACAGATGCCTTAAGAATATTCTTGATCCCTACACGGATGGAAGCGACGTTGACGCGGTGGTGCTTGGATGCACTCATTACGTGCACGCGGCAGAATCCATCAAGAAGGCTCTCGGCGGGAGTGTTGAGATATTCGACGGAGTGCTTGGCACGGTGCGCGAGGTTGAGCGCCGTCTTGATGCTGAGAATCTTCTGAATAAGTCGGGAGACGAGGGCGAGCTCGTTATCTGCAATTCCTCCGACGAGCTTGATTTTATCAAAAGATCCGAAATGCTTCTTGAGCTTTAATAAAACAAAAAAGACTGCAAATTTGCAGTCTTTTTTTATTTTATTGATTTGCGCTTTTGTATGCAATCCATTTAACCCAGTAGGGATAATATTCGCGAAGCAGATGGAAATCGTCAACAACGTAGTCGGCGCGAAGTCCGCCGTTTGCGTCGTCAAAGAGAACGTTTGCATCTATATAGAAGATGTTTGTTCCGTTTGCAAACTCGGCAATGCGAGCATTGAGCGCGTTTATTCTTGTGTTGTTGTAGGTAGCGTCAGTAACGGAGCGCTTTGCGGTAACGTGAAGGTTAGCCTGAATATATATCTTTGCGTCGGGCTGGTTCTGATGGATATAGCCGATAAGCTCTGCATATTTGGCAATAACGCCTTCTAAGGAAAAGCCTATTTCGTTAAGGCCAAGCATCAGATAGACCTTGTCGTAGGTCTTCATCTGCAGAACGTTGGCAAGATCGGATTCGCCGTATCTGGGAACTTCAACCTTTTCCTTGAAAACACGGTAAACGTTCATGCCCTTGGTTGCGAAAACTGTTGCACCGCCAAGATCTGCATAGCAGCTGAGGCCAACGGTTCTTGAATCTCCGATAAAGAGAGAGGAAGCGAAAGCTCCTTCGGGAACGGAGGGAAGAAGAGTTATATCTGTGATCTCAGTTTCGGGAGCAGTTGTTGTTTCTTCAGTTACAGTAGTTTCAGGCGCTAATGTGGTTTCGGGTGCCAATGTTGTTTCGGGAGCTAACGTAGTTTCAGCCTCGGTAGTAGCCGCCTCAGTTGTGTCGGGAGCGGTTGTAACAGGCTCTGTGGTTTCAGGTGCGGTAGTGGTTTCAGGTGCCGCTGTTGTTTCAGGTGCCGACGTTGTTTCGGGAGCAGAGCTTTCGGTGGTGTCCTCAGCCGTTGTGCTCTCGGTCTCTGTATCAGTGGTTTCGCTGTCTCCCTTAAAGAGATCAAGGTCACATCTTGTCAAAACAAGAGCTGCCACGATTCCCAGAGCGATAACAAGTGTTACGATTATAATTATTCTATTTTTCAATCCTGCGTCCTCCATCAAAGCTTGATGATTCTGCCGTCTTTTCTCTCTGAGGGCTGGGGATGCTCACAGTCGGCATAGCCGAGAATGCAGTTTCCGATGCCAACGTAATGCTCGGGAACGCCCCACTGCTTCATAAGAGCCTTGCCTTCATCAGAGGCAAAAACCTCACGTGCGCGATGGATCCAGCAGGAGCCCAGTCCGATCTCGTATGCGGCGTTGAGCATATTGCCCATCGCAAGGCAGCCGTCCTCAAAATGAGTGCGGACGGTGGAGTCAGCGAAGACCATAACAACTGCGGGAGCGCCGTAGAAGGGATCGCTGTCAACGCCCATGACCTGAGTGTTCATTTTGGAAAGGCGGGAGATAAGCTCCTTATCCTGAGTTGAAACCATAATAGTTGTCTGCAGGTTTCTTCCCGTAGGAGCATAAAGCGCGGCCTTGAGAACGTGATCAAGCTCAGCTTCCGTAATAGGAGAGCTCTTATACGCTCTGATGCTTCTGCGCTCAAATAATGTATTTTTCATTGGTTATCTCCAAATAATTCAAGTATTGGTATAATATGTATATAAAAATTATTTTATGAAAGAAAAAATAATTTTTTGTTTCACGAGAAGATATTTTATCATATTTCAGGAGAAGTTTGCAATAGTAATTTTATCAAATTTTAATAACATAGTTGAAAAATTCATTTTTATGCGGTATAATTTAGTTAATTAAATTCTGAAAGTGTTATTCGTTGGCATTGACACTTTCCGCTTTCGGTTAAGAGCGTTAAAGACCGAAATAAAATACAATAGAAAAGAGAAAAAACATGGCAAAAAAGAAAATGGATTCAAAAATGGAGTATTTGTTCAAGGGTATCCTCAGTCTCGACTCAGTGGACGAATGTATGAGCTTCTTTGAGGATATCTGCACAGTGACGGAGATCATTGAAATGTCTAAGCGACTCACTGCTGCAAAGATGCTTTCAGATAACTGTACATACACAGATATCATTGAGAAGACAGGTCTTTCCACAGCAACCATCAGCCGAGTTAACCGTTGTCTCAAGTATGGCAGCGATGGCTACACAGCTGTGCTCAGACATCTTGATGAAAATGGCGAGACACCTTGGAATGAGGGCGAAAACTAATTATGTCAGGCGCATATTTTGCTTTGTCTGCGGGGTATGATAAGCTCAACTCCGAAACAGACTATGAATCCTGGGCGCTGTTTATTCGCCGATGCTTTGAGAAGTATGGCGATATAGAGGTCAAGGAGGTTCTGGACCTTGGATGCGGCACGGGAGCGATGACGTTCCCACTACGCGAGCTTGGCTATGATATGATCGGTCTTGATATCAGCTATGAAATGCTCAGCGTTGCAAGGGAGACCTCCGACGAAAAGGGCGCCGATGATATTCTCTGGCTTTGTCAGGATATGAGAAGCTTTGAGCTTTACGGAACTGTTCAGGGCGCGGTATGCTGTCTTGACGGAATAAATCATCTCACAGGAGTGCAGGATCTGTCCAAATGTCTCAAGCTGCTTCATAATTATATCGAACCGGGCGGAGTTTTTGTTTTTGACGTAAACACTCCGAAAAAGTTTGCTAAGTTCTATGGGGATAACGACTATATCCTTGAGGACGAGAATATTATGTGCTGTTGGCAGAACAGTTATGACAGACGCCGAGGAATATGCACCTTCTATTTGACTGTGTTTGAGAAAAACGACGACGGCAGCTGGCGCAGAACTGACACAGAGCAGAGAGAGCGATGCTATACAAGGGCAAAGCTTGAGAACGAGCTTAAGGCCGCAGGCTTTGAATGCTGCGGATTCTTCTCAGACTTTGATTTTACAGAGGCTACAGACGATAACCAGCGCTGGTATATCGTGGCAAAAAGAAATTAAAAAGGATCTTATTTGAAATGATGAAACGAATTATAGCAATGCTTATGGCAGTTGCAATGCTTATCAGCCTTGCTGCCTGCGGTAAGGATAAAGACAATGACGAAAACAAGGGTGAGACCGGCCCCGTAAACCCTGCAGAGATAGTTGTCAAGAGCGAAAACTTCTCCTTTGATCTGGGCGAGGCCACATATCTTTTTGAAAAGTATTTCCTTGATTTTTACAGCGAAAATCAGTATTATATCGCATATTACGGAATCGATCTTCTGAATTCTCTGAAGACTCAGACCTATTCCGGCGACGTGACATGGTTTGACTATTTTGCAGATATGACAGAGACGTATATGAAGGAGATCCTTGTTTTCTGTGAGGCTGCAAAGGCTGCAGGAAAGAGCATTAGCGAAGAGGATATTGCAGAGATAGATAAGATAGTCAAGGAATACGATAAGGAGGCCAAGGGCAACGGCTATGCTTCAACAAACGAGCTTGTTGCGGAGATGTACGGCGAGATCGTAACAGTTGACGACCTTCGTTCCTTCCTTGAAAAGGAAAAGCTTGCGTTCAAGCATTATAACGATCTTGTAGGCAGCTATAGCTTCACAGAGGCCGAGGAGGACGAATACCTCAAGAATAATCCCGACGAATTTTATTACGTTGATTACGAATATTACGTTTTTGAAGAGAAAAACGACCGCGACGCTCAGTATAATGCAAAGGAGCTTGCTGAAACAAAGGATAGCGATGCATTCTATGCTTATATTGAGGACTATGAAAACAACGTTCTCAAGCTTACAGAGGATAAGAAGGTTGGCGTAAGCGAATCAAAGTACGCTCTCAAGTCCGGCGAAGTAGGCAAGTGGGCCTTTGGTGCAAAGGCAGGAGATAAGTACGTTGACGAAAACGGCAAGGACGGCGTTTACACAGTTTATATGCTGAAGAGCGAGCCCGCGCTTCAGGAATATAACGTGCGTGATATCCGCTATATCTGCCTTACAAAGGATACGTATCAGACAAACGAAAAAATAAAGGCAAAGGCTGATAAGATCCTTGCAGAATGGGAAGAAACAGAAAAAACAGCCGAGGACTTCGGCAAGCTTGCTGCAAAATACAGCGAGGACGACAACACAAGCGGACTTGGCGGCGTTTATCAGAGTGTTGATATGAGCAATTCCATTCTTTCCGACGAGGGAATCAAGTGGCTCTTTGAGGACGCTCAGATCGGCGACGTAACTCTTCTCAAGGGCGAAGGAATATATTATATCATCTATCTTGAAAACATCGGCAAGGCTCAGTGGAGAGTTGCCGCTGACAATGCGATGGCTGAAAAGCAGTATGCCAAGGATAGCGAAGCTATGATAGATGCGCATAAGGTTGAGGTCATCAAGGAAGCGCTTAATAAGATAGACAGATAATTGGCATAGACAGAATAGAGGCGAAATTTATGAGTATCAGAGTTGGTATATACGGTTATGGAAACCTTGGCCGCGGCGTTGAGTGCGCCATCCGCCAGAATAGCGATATGGAGCTTGCCTGCGTGTTCACACGCCGAGATCCTGCAACTCTTAAGATAAAAACAGAGGGTGTTCCCGTATACCACGTAGATAAAGCAGTTGAACTTAAGGACGAGATAGACGTTCTCGTTCTTTGCGGCGGAAGCGCAACAGACCTTCCCACGCAGACTCCCGAGATGGCAAAGCTTTTCAACGTTGTTGATAGCTTTGACACACATGCAAAGATCCCCTGCCATATGGCAAACGTGGACGCGGCGGCAAAGGAGAGCGGCAAGGTTGCTATTATTTCCGTTGGCTGGGACCCCGGAATGTTCTCCATCAACAGAATGTATATGGGCGCAGTTCTTCCCGACGGTAAGGATTATACCTTCTGGGGCAAGGGCGTCAGCCAGGGCCATTCAGATGCTATCCGCAGAATTGAAGGCGTTAAGAACGGCAAGCAGTATACCATCCCCGTGGATGCGGCGCTGGAAGCTGTAAGAAGCGGCAGCGAGCCTGATCTCACAACAAGAGAGAAGCATACCCGCCTTTGCTACGTTGTGGCAGAGGAGGGCGCAGATAAGGCGAGAATCGAGCGCGAGATCAAGGAGATGCCTAACTATTTTGCTGATTATGATACAACAGTTGAGTTTATCAGCGAGGAGGAGCTTATCCGCGATCATAGCGGAATCCCCCACGGCGGATTCGTTATCAGAAGCGGCAGAACGGGCGAGAATCTTGAGAACACACATATTATTGAATATAGCCTGAAGCTTGATTCAAACCCCGAGTTCACAGCCTCCGTTATCGTGGCATATGCAAGAGCGGCATATAAGATGGCGCTTGAAGGCCAGAGCGGATGCAAAACAGTTTTCGACGTTGCTCCCACATATCTCAGCGCAACACCCCGCGAGGAGCTTATTAAAAATCTGCTTTAATGAAAACAAAAAGGAGATGCAATGCATCTCCTTTTTATTATTAAATTAAAAATCCAATTCGTTGCCGAATTCCTCTGCAAGGCGTGCCTTGAAGATCTCGAAAACCGCGTTGATGGTTTCCTCGTCATCAATGCCGATAAACGTTTCCTCGCCTGAGTCGTCGTCGATGGTTTCAACCTGCAATATAACAACGTTGCCCTCTGTTTCTTCGTCGGGCTCGGAGGGCAGGAGAACAACGTAGTCTGTGTCCTCAAGCTCAATAACGTCAAGAACCTGGAATTCAACCTCGTTGCCCATCTCGTCGCTGAGAACAACTACGGATTCGGGCGCCTCGTTTTTATTCTTATTCTTCTTAGCCATTTTAGGTCACCTTATCAGTTGAAATAGCCGAGTCTGTAAAGAAGCTCAGCAGAAAGCATACCGCCGCCTGCAGCGCCGCGGAGTGTGTTGTGAGAGAGACCAACGAACTTCCAGTCGAAGATAGCGTCCTCGCGGAGACGGCCTGCTGTCACGCCCATACCGCCGTAGATCTCGCGGTCTGTGTGCGCCTGGGGACGATTGTCTTCTTCAAAATATGTGATGAACTGCTCGGGAGCGTGGGGGAGCTGAAGCTCCTGGGGCTTGCCGGCAAATTCCTTCCAGCACTGGAGGATCTCTTCCTTTGTGGGCTTGTTTTCAAAGTTAACGAAAACAGTTGCTGTGTGTCCGTCCTGAACGGGAACTCTGATGCACTGGCTTGTGATAACTGTATCGGAGCAAGGAACAACCTCGCCGTCAACTATTTCACCCCAGATACGGAGGGGTTCCTTTTCGCTCTTTTCTTCCTCGCCGCCGATGTAGGGGATGATGTTGTCGATCATCTCGGGCCATTCCTTGAATGTCTTGCCTGCGCCGCTGATAGCCTGATATGTGCTTACAACAACCTGCTTGATACCGAACTTGCGAAGGGGTGTGAGCATGGGAACGTAGCTCTGGATGGAGCAGTTGGGTTTAACAACGATGAAGCCCTTCTTTGTGCCGAGGCGCTTCTTCTGCTCGTCAATAAGAGCGAGATGCTCGATATTGATCTCGGGGATGAGCATGGGAACGTCCTTTGTCCAGCGGTTTGCGCTGTTGTTGGAAACAACGGGGATCTCTGCCTTAGCGTAAGCCTCTTCAAGAGCCTTGATGTCTTCCTTCTTCATATCAACTGCGCAGAAAACGAAGTCTACAAGCTCCTTGATCTTATCGATCTCAGCAGCGTCGAGAACCTCCATTTCGCCAACGTGAGCGGGGAGCTCCTCTGTCATCTTCCATCTGCCCTCAACAGCCTCCTTGTAGGGTCTGCCTGCGCTTCTTGCGCTTGCAGCGAGAGCTGTGAGCTCAAAATAGGGGTGGTTCTGTAAAAGAGTGATAAATCTCTGGCCAACCATACCTGTTGCGCCAATGATACCTGCTCTGACTTTATTCATAAAACTTTACCTCTCTAAAGTGAATTAACTGAGCTTTTATTATATCACGCGGTTTTTATATTGTCAATCGGATTTTAGTATTTTAATTAAATAAAGCGCAGTGATATTTCGCCGCTATTGACTTATTGACCAAAATAAGCTACAATAGCATATATACTGAAAAAGGAACTTAAATATGAAAAGAATTATTACCGTTGCACTGGGTATGGCGGTTGCTGCTTGCAGCGTATTTGCTTCCGGAGCTGTTTGCAATCATATATATGAAAAGACCTCGGTTGAGGCAAATTGTCAGGACAGGGCGCACGTTTTGAATCATTGCACTGTCTGTGGCGACGAATATAAGGAATATGAAACCTCGTCTATGTATCCCGATGCGCCTTATATGGCCATTGAAGGTGAGCGCTATGGTGACAAGCTTAACGTCAGAGTCGTTATGGAAAACAACCCCGGTGTTTGGGCAACAAGACTTACTCTTTATTATAACGCAAACGCTCTTGAAATTAAGAGTCAGGCAAGCGGAGAGGTTTGGGGCGCAGGGGCCGCATTAAATGTAGGTGAGGTTTCAGCTGACGGAACGTCTTATCTCCGTTTTTATGAGAACAGCAACACCTTAACCGATAATATGAATAACGGAACTGTTTTCTCAGCCTCCTTTGATATAAAGGGACAGGTTGAGGATTGGAAGCTTTCGCTCAAGATAAATTACAAGGACGTTATCACTGCCACTGGTGCGGTTGTGGATTTTCAGATCATTGATACGGTATCAAATGGATATAGCGACCATCATTATGACGATGGAGAGGTCGTTGCTCCCCCTTCATATGAATCCGAGGGAGAGATAAAATATAGCTGCCGTGATTGCTCCGTAACAAAAACAGAAAAGCTTCCCAAGCTTGTTTTGGGAGACGTTAATCTTGACGGCGTGCTTGATGCCCGTGATTGCTTTGTTGTAAAGTCGTATATAGTAGGTTTCCTCGGTGAGGATGCTGTCAGTGGCAAGCTTGACGTAAACGACGACGGCGCAGTTAACGCAAAGGACCTGCTTTTGATGTCAAAGCTTATCGTTCAGAATTAAATAATAAAATCCTTGGAGAAAACTCCAAGGATTTTTATTTTATAAAACCTCATTCAGTCGGGAGATGGCTTCGGAGACAATATCGTCAAAATCTCTCATTCCGTTTTCGTCGTCGGGATGAATAACGATAGCGTCCTTATATCTCTTGAACCAGGTGATCTGTCGCTTAGCGTATCTGCGGGAATTTTGCTTGATGCGCTCGGCACCCTCGAGGAGTGTTTCCTCGCCTGCCAGATAGGGGAGCAGCTCCTTATATCCGATTGCTTGATAAGCAGGTGATTTTTCAGAAATCAGGCCCTCGGCAAAGAGCTTTCTTGCCTCCTCCTCAAGACCGCATCGGAGCATTATATCAACTCGGCGGTCGATGCGCTCGTACAAAAGCTCTCGGTTGAGAAAATCAAGAACAATGATCTTTGCATCATATGGAGGAACGGCATTCTTTGAGCGCTTGTCCCATTCCGTTTTGGGGATGCCGGTAGTTTCAAAAATTTCAATAGCGCGGATAACTCGGCGAACGTTGTTGGGGTGGATAGCTTCTGCTGCCTCGGGGTCAACTGCGCGAAGCTTCGCGTGAAGTGCCTCGTTGCCGTGCTCCTCAGCCTCTCGCATCAGTGCCTCTCTCAGCGCTTCGTTTTTAACTCCCTCGGAGTAGTTTGAGATCGTAGTAACCGAGTCAAGATAAAGTCCTGTGCCGCCGCAGAAAACGGGAAGCTTTCCGCGGGAGATGATATCGTCGGCGCATTTCTTTCCAAGCTCGCTGTAGTCGGCACAGGAGAAATCTGTGTCGGGTGTGCAGATTCCCACAAGGTGGTGGGGAACCCCAAGGCGCTCCTCAATTGTGGGAGCGGCGGTGCCTATCTCCATTCCCTTATATATCTGCATTGAGTCGTTTGAAACGACCTCGCCGTTAAAATGCAGGGCAAGCTGAACTGCAAGGGCTGTTTTGCCCGATGCAGTAGGGCCTGCAACGGCTATAAGCTTTTTATTACTTGTCACTGTTATAGTCCTGAATTACAGTTATGCAAATGTAGAAAACCTATCGCAAGGAGCTTGTTTTATGCGGTTGCATAACTTATTTTTGTTTGTTTTTTAATATTTTAAATGCGGCAAATCCAAGAAGGATACCTGCCATATTCAGAATAAAATCGTCGATATCAAGGCTTCCAAGCAAGGTGAAATACTGAATTATCTCAACTGATGCGATCAAAGCAGCGGATGCTATAAGCATTTGCTTTGTGTTTTTCAGCCTTGCCCAAATTGAAGGGAGGAATATGCCGAGGGGGATAAACAGGATAACGTTTCCGCCGAGATTTTTGACAGCGTGGCTCACAAGGGAGCGCGCGCTGGTTTGGTACATTTCAACGTACTCAGCCACTGTTTTGAAGGGGATCAGGTTTATCCTTCGGCTCAGCTGATCAAAATATCCCTCGTATGAAACGAAGAGTATTCTCTGTCCAAACAAAAGCCACAGCATAAAAAAGCTGTATATAATAAATAATGTCCAAAGCTTTATGCTTCGCTTCATAATATCTCTCCTTAAATTCTGCAGATGATAATTTGTTACTGAATTATCATCGCATCGCCAAAGCTGAAAAAGCGGTATTTTTCCTCTACGGCTTTGTTATATGCGCCGAGCATTTTTTCTCTTCCTGCGAAGGCGGAAACGAGCATAAGAAGTGTGCTCTCGGGCAGATGGAAGTTTGTGATAAGCGCGTCAACGATCTTGAAGCGGTAGCCGGGATAGATGAAGATTCCCGTATCGGTACTAACAGGCATAAGAATGCCGTCGTCATTTGCGGCGCTTTCAAGAGTTCTGCAGGAGGTGGTTCCGACAGCGATAACTCTGCCGCCTGCGGCCTCTCGCTCGTTGATGATCTTAGCGCTTTCCTCTGTCACGCAGATATATTCGGAGTGCATCTCATGGTCCTGAATGTGCTCCTCTGCAACGGGACGGAAGGTGCCGAGACCAACGTGGAGAAGAACGGGAACGATAGCAGTGCCCTGCGCCTTGATCTTGTCAAGAAGCTCGTTTGTGAAATGGAGACCTGCGGTGGGCGCGGCAGAGGAGCCCTCCTCGCGGGAGTAGACTGTCTGATAGCGCTCTCCGTCAGAAAGCTTTTCTGTGATATAAGGAGGGAGGGGCATCGTGCCAACGCGGTGGAGCGCATCGTAAACGCAGGTTGCGTCGCCTCCAGCCGTGAATTTAACAACTCGGCAGCCGCCCTCGATTATGTCAATAACCTCTGCTGTGAGAAGTCCCTCGCCGAAGGAAAGTCTGTCGCCGATCTTTGCTCTTTTTCCGGGGCCTGCAAGCGCCTCCCAGGTGTCGTTTTCTCTCTGCTTCAGAAGAAGAAGCTCAACGGGAGAGGTGCTGTTTGTTTCAACGAGCTCACCTGTCTGGTTGTCAAAGCGATGGGAGCGAATTCCGATAACGCGCGCGGGGATAACTCTCGTGTCGTTAATAACGAGAACGTCCTCGGGACGGATATAGTCAATTATGTTTGAGAAGACCTTGTGGTCGATTCCCTCACCGTCACGCTCGATCACCATAAGGCGTGAGGAGTCGCGGGGATAGACGGGAGTCTGCGCAATAAGCTCCTCGGGAAGGTCGTAATGGAAGTCCTTCAAAGTAAGGCTTGTTTCGGGAAGGCTGTTTTTTATCATAAATGGACACCGTCCTTTGTTTTCATAGTTTTATATATTCTATCATAAAGATAATAAGTGTTCAAGGGGAGGAGTGAAATTGTCAGGTGTTGCAAAAGTCTTCCCTGAGAGATGGCTGGGGATTTCGCTCTCTGCGGAGAGCGACCAAGGGGTACCCCCTTGGAATCCCGGTGGGCATTAGGTGTTCCGTTCGCTGAGGCGAACGTCTTAGGGCGCTGCCCTAATAACCCGCGACCTTTTCGGAAAAGGTCGACAAAACATACTGAGCTTGTACAGCGGGAAGATTTACTTACACAACCCCGTGGCTGCAAACTATATGCTCGCCGACTATTTCAATAACTCCGTATGTGCATTGGGGATAACCCTTGCCAACAGTTCCGGGATTGAAATATATAAGATCGTCTCGTCTGAGCTCAAGCTTTGAATGAGTGTGGCCGAAAAGAAGGAGCTGAGCCTCAACCTCCTTTGCGCGGTATCCCGCCCAAAGCAGAGTGCTTTTAACGTCATATTTATGGCCGTGCATGCATAAGATTTTAACACCGCCCATATCAATAGTTGCTTCGTCTCTTTCATTTACGAAGATGGGGTCGCAGTTACCCTTGACGCACAGATGCGGCACGCCTGGATATTTTTCAAAAACGGAGGTTGCTCCAATGATTCCGTCGCCGAGAAAAATAAAGGCGTCAGCTCGGCCGCCGTGGGCATTGATAGCGGCTTCAATATTGGCTTCTCTGCCGTGAGAATCTGAAAAAACGAGAATTTTAAACTTTTTCATACGTTAACCTTAAATTTATATAGTGAAAGGATTTTTTATGAAGCTTGACCGCAACACCATTCAGATGATAACGAAAATGTCGGACGATCATTTGTGGAAGATAATCTGCGCGCTGGGGGTGTCCTCAGGGATAGACCTGTCAGGCGTCAACGTTGACAAGAACCAGCTTGCCAAGGTTCGGACTGCATTGAATCAGATGACTGATTCGGATATTTCACGAGCTACGGAAATTATTTCAAATTGCAAGAAGGGGGAATTGAATGACAAGCGGTGGTAATTTTGATTCGCTTCCCGACGTTATAAAAAATCTGATGGAAAGCCCCGAGATTGCGGACATTATAAAAAATGCAGGGCTTACATCCCGTGAGGAGCAGCCTGTTGAGCAGCCTGCGCCGAAGGAAGAGGGCTTTTCTCTTTCCCCCGAAATGATGGCAAAGCTTCCATCGGTCATTTCAGCACTTCAAGGGATGGGTATAGGCTCTTCCAAGGGGGAGAGCACAAGGGATATCAATATGAACGATATTGCCTCAAGGCTTCCTCAGGCTATGAGCGCTCTTTCCTCAATGGGAATAGGCGAGGCTCCAAAGCGCACCGCGCGCGGAGAGGATAAGAACCGTGAGGCTCTGCTGAAGGCCTTAAAGCCCTATATGGGTGAGCGCAAAAGGGGAGCTATTGACACAATGCTTGGAATCGGGTCCCTTGCGGAAATAATGAAAATGCTGATGGGAGGACAGTGAAAATGTATTCAAGAAAAAGCAGAGATAATTATGGGGAGTACGTCATAACTCCCCCTCCCGGATATGACGGAAGCCGATTTGGATATCGGAGCGATGGCAGAGACGATTCCTTCCCTCCTTACGATAAAAGAGGGCAGATGTACGTAGAGCCTGAGGAAAAGAAGGAGGAGCACTGCAAAAGTGAAGATGTTAGAGCGGAGCAAAACCGTCTTTTTCCGTTTATGAAAAACGGCATAGGGCATGAGGAATTGCTCCTCATTGCCTTGCTTATCGTTATGGTCGGGGAAAAGAATTCTTCTCCCGAGCTTGTCCTTATTCTCGGTCTGCTGCTTTGTATATAGACTGAATGATGGGGAATGCCTTCTCAAATATCTTATCAAGATGCTTGAGGGGATCGTTGCTCTTAAAGTCGATCTCCTCGTCGATCTCAGAGAAGACGGCGACGATTTTAAGTTTTGATCCTTCAATCGAAATAGCAAGATCGCAATCGGCGCATTCGGAAACAAATCTCAGAAAATCCGTATGAAGATCGCTGAGATCAAGATCACTTAGTGGAGAACTGCTCTTTGCGGCATAGCCCTTATCAATTTCGGCTTCAAATGCTATATGGCATGTTCCCTCAAGGGCGGAGATAAATATATCAGCCGTCGGTCCTGCTGAAATATTATTCAGGGCAAAAACGATGGCTGTTATAACGGAAGCAAAGCAGTTTAGACCCACATCGCATAAAAGGACATCCTGATGGCAGGAATCGTTCAGCGTAAAGCTGAGCCCGCCCGGTATTTCAGCGGAGAGTTTGGCCAAAATCAGCTTAAGCGCTTTGCTTATATCAAATAGCTCGCTGACGTATTCTCCCTTGGGATGGCGTTTTGATATTTCAAGTCTTTCGCACAGGAGTCGGAGGTCGTCGAAAGAGAAGAACTTGGTGGGTGCAATATACGCTTTTGCCTCGTCCGGACTTTTTGCTAACGTAACTATTGCAAATCTGGAATCAGCGATGGTGGCTGGTGCGATTGCGAGAAAACGCTTCCCACAAACAAGTTTTGCCGCGGCTGTAAAGGGCCGCGGCTTCTTGCTTTTTATTGTAATATCATAGCGCAGAGCATCTGCGGCGGAGATATATTCTGAAATGTTCGTATTAAGGAGAGCTGTAAAAGAGCTTTCCTCTGTAGATTTGTTTAATATAAGAATGGTCCCGTCCATATCGCAGAGAAATGAGGGAGGAATACTTGAAATCATATTATCCATATTATTCGGCATCTGTGTCGGCTGCGGAGGTTTCGTCTTCAATTTCGGGAATGGATGAAACGTATTGAATAGCGGGAGTTTCCTTTTCGGCAAGAATAGCCGCAACGTCCTGCGCTTCGCCGAGGATAAGGGGGCGGAGCATATAGGCTGAAAAGCTTCCGGCTATTTTTGTGCAAAGCTCAGTTGCGCCGTCAACGTCAAGCTCTGTCATATCAATAGTGAGAAATTCCGTGTAAGAAAAGAGCTTTTCTATGTGATAGGAATTTCTTGCATAGGTATAGGCGGAGGGCTTGAGGGCAAGAGAGACGTGCGCATTTGTCACGTTCTGTCTGATAGTCTTCAGATATCTGATGCAAGCGGAGGTTTCGCCGCCGCTTTCCGTGAGCATATTTTCAAAGCCGCTGATTATTATTTCGTCAAAGCCTATTTCGGAGAGCTCGCTGCAGATAACGGAATCAAGGATTTCGTCGGTGCCCTTTATGAATATGGCGGACGTTGTCATATTTTTGCCCTTGGCATATTCCAGCGCATCGGTCAGCTCCTCAAAGGAGATGATAGCCTCGCTTGCGGGCAGGCGGGAAAATTCCTCTGCGGCCTTTGATGCATATGTGAGCTTATTATCCTTGAAAACGGGGAAGGAGATTGCGTTAAAGCCGTCCTTTTTAAGGGAGTCTATTCTTTTTTTCAGAACGTTCTCCTCGTCGGCTACGGGAGTTATATCAAGATATCCGGCCTTAACGGTTGCCTTCTCCTCGGGATGCTCTGCATTGCCCTTGTCGTCATCGCCGGGGAAATTGGATTCGTTGTGGTCCTCAGTCTCAATAGGGTCGCGGTTTATATCTGCATTTTCCATTCGCTTTTTAAGATTGTTTCCAACGATAAGAGCGAAGCAGAATATCAGAATAGCGCAAACGGCAAAAAACAATATCCTTTTGGGGAGCTTGTATTTTTTTGCGGTATAGCTTCTGTATCGGCGTTTCAAATCTTAGTCCTCCCAGGTCATATCTTTGATGGAGATAGAATCGTAAAGCTCTGTTTTTGTGATCTCAAAGCCTTCAGCTCTTTCCTCTATTTTGAGAGAGTACTGAGCCTCTGTGTATTTGTTGCAAAGCTCGTCAAAATGAGCTTCAATATAAGCGTCTTCCTTTTCGCATCTCATAAACACGCTGTAGCCTTGAGTGCTTTCGATAACGGGGCTCACTTCGCCTATTTCAAGAGCGAAAACTGCATCGTTGTTAACGTCGTCCCAGTATCCCTCGCAGATATAATATCCGTCCTTGTTGTTAAACATCTGGAAGGATTCGCCGTACTCTGCAACGAGAGCGTCAAAATCCTCTCCTGCAAGAGCCTTGTCGCGGGCGGCCTCGGCGATAGCCTTAGCCTCCTCGTCTGTGTGAGACTCCTCGGGAATGTAAACTGTTCCGTCGTGGGTGGTGTTGCTGCTTTCGCCAACAACCAGTATCTGCTTGATGCGGATGAACTTATCGCTTGCAATGTATTCTCGGAGCGTTTCCTCGTCGGCGGTGATAGCGCCGTCGTTCATCATCTTATAGTAAAGCTCGTCGGAGCAGATAGCGTTTGTCTGAAGAAGCTCGTAGGTGCTGTGATTCATAAAGCCCTCGCTGAGAGCCTTAACGTAGTCCTTTTTGTTTTCGTAGCCATTCAGCGTTGCCTCAAGCTCAGCTTCAACAGCGGCGTTAACAGCGGCGTTTTCGCGGTCAACCCCAAATTCTGTAGCAAGGGAGAAAACCGCATAGAGATCGCGCAGTGAGCTTTCAACAAGAGATTCGATCTCGCGCGTCATAGCCTCAGCCTTTTCGCTGTCGTTCCAATCGTCCTTGTTTTTTGTTATCTGAAGCTTGTAGTTAAGAACGAGATAGCGATAGAGCTCGTAGGGAACTTCATATTCGCCAACTGTCATAACGGTCTCCTTTTCCTTTGCGGAGGAATTAAGGGAACCGCAGGAGGCAAGTGAGCATATAAGAACGCAGGCAAGTGCTGCGGAAATGATTCGGATGATCAGTTTTTTCAAGAGCTGAAACCGCCTTTCTGTTTGTTAAATTTCATTATATCATTTTTAAATGAATATTTTATGAACTTAACAAAAAATCGGGGGAATTATTTATATGGTAAACGATAATTTACGCACCCAAGCCTTCCCCGGGGGGAAGGGGGTTAGTGCAGCTAAAACGATTAAGTATCGTTTTAGCAAGCGGTGTCATCCAAAGTGCGAGCGAGCAGAGCTGAGTACATCGAAGCGATGGCTCGCGACACACGACGATGACTGGAAGGAGCGGTGGATGAGGCGTCCGGGCTTCGGTGAACGATGGTTAGAATTTGTAGGGCGGGGGGGTTACTCCCGCCGTGCCATAAGGTCAACATACATTAATAAAACATAAAATTTATGATTGTGTTGAATGCGGGACGTCGAGGGCAACCTC
>JAZQVW010000089.1:0-7491 GCA_045632025.1 Candidatus Avispirillum sp.
GAGCAGGATAAGCTTGCCGCATCCGATATTCGTACATACGTCCTTCACGGACAGAAGCTTGGCATCACATCTGCAACTGCTCTCGTTTACTTTGCAGATATGGAAAATCAGTGCGGCTCCGGCGGCGCAACAAGAGTTGCAAAATCCGCTATTTCTATAGCCGGCACAAAAGAGGTTACTCTTGCGATCCTCCACCAAGCCGCGCTTGCAGACTCCGCGGCAGGCAAATACGCCGCAAGAAGAAACAAGGTTTACAACTTTGCCCTCCTTCTCGGATGGGAGAATATCTACGTTGCATACCCCTACGAGATCTGGACTGTAAACTCCAATCTCAATATCCGCAACGGCCCCGGAACCTCCTATACGGCTATCTCTCAGTATCCCGCAGGAACAACAATTATCGTTTACGAGAAAACTCTCGTTGGCGATTCATATTGGGGAAGAACCTCTGTTGGCTGGATCTCCCTCACATACTGTACACATATCCGAAGCGTTGCAGCTTCAACCAATGCCTTCAAGGTCAATTTTAATCCTAACGGCGGAAGTCTTAATATCAAGGCTAAAACTATTACAACAGTCAACGGCATCAACACGATCAGGCTTGCCAACACCCTTGTAGTTTACACTCCCGAATACGGAGCTACAACCTACACTAACTCATACGGAACAGAGGTTGTGATCGGCCCTGACGGTATCGCTCAGGATTCCGCAAAATACGGCACGGGAGACAGTAAGATCCCCTCCGGCGGATTCGTTATTTCCGCACACGGAACTGCTGCAGACGTTCTTTATAATTATATCCAAAAGGGCAATTACGTTATTTATAACGCAGCGGCTAAGACTATAGACGTTTATTCCGACCACAACTCCTATATTGCATCAACCAAACGAGCAGTTTATAATTCTCCCGTAGGAGCACTGCCCTCCGCGACCAAAACAGGATATATCCTTGAGGGATGGTACGATCAGAACGGAGTTAAGTTTACAGAGCAAACTGCAGTTTCTCAAACAAAAGAATTTACGCTGACAGCTCGCTGGTCTCCTATTAAGATCCTTGTTTCCTTTGACACTAATATGGGAAGCAGCTCAACTGTCACCTCCTCCATCAAGGCTGACGGCTTAAACGTTTTCCGTAACACAGACATGCTGGTTATATACGACAGCGGACGCGGAGCCGTTACCAACACAAACTCCTGGGGAACAGAGGCAAGCGTTAACTCCGCAGGTATGGTAACTAACGTGTGGGAAGCAGGCACCAGCGAGGCAGGAAGCCACCCCATCCCCTCCGGCGGATTCGTCGTTTCCGGACACGGAACAAAATCCACATGGATCCTAAAAAATATTAAGGTCGGAAACTACGTTCAGTTCAACAAGACAACTTATGAGCTGACCGTTTCCACCGGCAGCGCTACCGTTGTACAGCCACAGGCTGCAACTTACGACCAGGCATTTGGAACTCTTCCCGTTGTTACCCGTGAAGGATATACATTTGCAGGATGGTTCAACAAAGCAACAGGAGAGCAGATAACAGCAACAACCATCTGCAAATATACCTCTCCCATAACACTTCAGGCTAAATGGACGAAGGGCTTGCTACGTGGCGACGTTGACGGAAATGGCAAAGTTAATGCCGTGGATTGTGCATACTTAAAAAAAGAGCTTCAAAATCCCGGTTCAACCGGATATACAAACCTTGACTTTGACGAAAATGGCAAATTCAACGCCGTGGATTGTGCTCTATTAAAGAAAATGCTTCTCAATTCATAAACAACACAGCAAAAAGCTGACAGAAATACAATAACCTAACCAAAACAAATTTACAGACGATTCACTCGTAGAAAGGAGGCACGGAATGTTCTGTTTCGGAAAGACCGATATAGGAATGAAAAGAAACGTAAATCAGGACTGCTTTAAGTGCACTGAGTTTAACAGCACAACCGTGCTCGCCGTCGTTTGCGACGGAATGGGAGGAGCTGCAGGCGGAGAGATTGCAGGAAATCTCGCTGCGCAGACCTTCACAGATTTTGTTTCATCCCGAAAGAAGGATCTTCTCAGAAAGAAGACTCTCACACGAGCTGACGAAAACAAGATCAAGAATATTTTAAAAAGCGCTGTTGCCGCGGCAAACAAGGCGGTTTACGAGCGCACAGAAAACGATATGACCCTGCGCGGAATGGGCACCACACTTGTTGCAACTCTGCTTTGCTGCGGAACACTCTTCACAATAAACGTTGGTGACAGCAGAATGTACCTTATTACCGAGGGTACTATCCGCCAGATCTCACACGACCATTCATACGTGCAGTTCCTCATAGACACAGGAAGACTCACTCCCGAGGATGCTAAAAAGAATAGCAACAGAAATATCATCACACGCGCTGTCGGAACAGAGGAATCCGTTGAGGCAGATATATACGTTAACAAGGCTCCCAAAAAGGGCTACGTTCTTCTCTGCTCAGACGGCCTCGTTAACTTTGTTCCCCCCGAGGAAATGTACAACACGGTTAGCGACATCGGCGATAATATCACAGAAGAAGCTATTGACGAGTGCCTTGACACTCTTATTCTTGCTGCAAACACAGCAGGCGGAAGTGACAACATCACCGTTGTTCTTATGTCGCTGTAAGCCTATGGCCTGAAAGGAATATAGTATGGAACAGTACGAAAAATATGTAGGTGCCGTTCTTGACGGCAGATATAGAATTGACTGTATCATAGGCATCGGCGGTATGGCGGTTGTTTTCAGAGCAGTTGATATGCTCATGAAAAGAGTTGTTGCGATCAAAATGCTGAAAAATGAGATCGCAAACGATGAGGAATCCGTTAAGCGCTTTATCAACGAGTCAAAGGCCGTTGCTATGATGAGCCACCCCAATATCGTAAGCATTTACGACGTTAACGTTCGCGAGGATATCAAGTATATCGCGATGGAATACGTTGAAGGTATCACCTTAAAAAATTATATGAATCGCCGCGGAGCACTTTCTCTGCGCGAGATCATCAGCTATACTGAGCAGATTCTGAAGGCTCTCGCCCACGCTCACAGCAAGGGCGTTATACACAGAGATATCAAGCCTCAGAACATTATGCTTCTCAAAAGCGGACTCGTTAAGGTTACAGACTTTGGTATAGCAAAGCTCCCCAATGCAGAAACTGTTACTATGACCGACAAAGCCATCGGTACAGTTTATTACATCAGCCCCGAGCAGGCAAGCGGCGTTGGCATCGATGCCAGAAGCGACCTTTATTCTCTCGGCGTTATGATGTACGAAATGGCGACGGGTACTCTTCCCTTTATGGCAGACAGCCCCGTTTCCGTTGCAATGATGCAGATAAACGACACTCCCAAGGCGCCCACGGAGATCAACTCCTCTATTCCCCGCGGTCTTGAGCAGATCATAGGAATTGCTATGGAAAAGCATTCCGAGGACAGATACCAGAACGCTCAGGCTATGCTGGCTCAGCTTCAGGCGCTTAGAGAAAATCCCAATATCATTTTCAAGATCCCCAAGAAGAAGCCCTCCGAGCAGGAGGAAAACGGAAGCTTCCTTTCTCTCCTTCTTGGAAACGGACCTATGTTTCCCATTATCGCAGGCGTTACACTGACGTTCATGATACTTTTCTCCATCTGCGGAATTTACGTTTTCAATCAGATGATGAACGCCTCCAAAACGACGGCTGAAACTATCACCGTGCCCACCTTTACGGGAGGTATGTATACAGACGACCTCCAGTCCTGGTTTGATGCATCCGACATTTACAAGGTTACAGTTAAATACGTTTATAACGATAAAACAGAGGAAGGCATAATCCTTGATCAGGATCCTCAGCCCGATTCAAAGAGAAAGGTTCTTGCAGGACAGAATTACTGCGAGGTTACGCTTACAGTCAGTCGCGGAGCAGATAACGTTATCGTTCCCGATCTTAAGGGTGTTGACTCAAGAGAAGCTCGAATCAGACTCAAGGACCTTGACCTTAAAATGACTATAGAAAATTCAACAAGCGAAATAGTCGGAGTAGATCAAGTTATTTCAACAAGCCCCGAAAGCGGAGCATCCGTCAAGGTTGGCGATACAATAACCGTTTATATCTGCTCAGGTATTCCCGAGGGAAGCATTGAAATCCCCGAATTTGTTGGAATGAGCGAAAAGGAAGCATTCCTCAAGATCATTGAGCTTGATCTTCGCCCCGGAACCATCATTTATAAAAAGGATGCGTCCCCCGCAGGCACAGTTCTTGCGCAAACTCTTGAAAAGGAAAGCAAGGTTATTGCAAAAACTCAGATAGACCTTGAAATCAGCGGTGGCCCCAGATACGATCCCAAGGCAGAAAACCCCTTCGAGGGCGAGCCCGAAACAACTCCCGCTCCCGAGGAAACAACTGATCCCGATGAAACGACGGACCCCGAGGATACCACCGCATCCGAGGATACTACAGCAGCTGACGGAACCGAGAAGGCAGATGATGAGACCTCTGCTCCCGAGGAGACAACAGAGGCAGATACAGCTGAAACAGAGGCTCCCGAGACAGAAGGTGCCGAAACACCTGCTGATGAATGATTGGTGAAAAAGTGACAGAAAAAAGCATTATAAAAGGAACAATAATAAAAGGCGTTGGCGGTCTTTATTCCGTATTGTGCGACGGCGACGGTGACAACTTCAGCGAAAGGATCATTGATTGCCGAGCGCGCGGAGTTTTCCGCCACGAAAGCATCACTCCCATGCCGGGAGACCACGTTGAGCTTCTTCGTGACAGCGAGGAAACTGACTACGTTATCGACACTATTGCCGAGAGAAGCAGCAGCCTCGTTCGCCCCGCAATGGCAAACCTTACCCATTTGTTCATCGTTATCCCCGCGGCAAAGCCCAAGCCCGACCTCCTTACAGCAGATAAGCTTATATCTGCCGCGGAGGGCAAGGACATTGAGCCCGTAGTGATAGTTACAAAATGCGATATTGCGCCCGAGGAATCACAGCGCATAAAAGAGGTTTATGAAAAGGGCGGATTCACCGTTTTCTGCCTCAGCGCCATTACGGGTGAAGGCACAGAGCCCCTCTCCGATTATATCGCGGCAAATTCCGAGGGAATGATCGCCGCTTTTGCAGGCGCATCGGGAGCAGGAAAATCCACTCTTATGAGCCGAATCTTCCCCGCCCTTAAGCTGAAAACAGGAGAGGTCAGCCGCAAGACTCAGCGAGGCAAGCATACCACACGCCACGCGGAGCTTTACCCCTTCAAGACGAAGGAGGGCATCTGCCTTATTGCAGACACCCCAGGATTTTCAATGCTTGATTACACTCGCTTCTATTTCTTTGACGCAGCAGAGCTGCCCTACACCTTCAGAGAGTTTAAAACACATCTTGGTGAATGTAAATACACCAAATGCACCCACATCAAAGAAGAGGGCTGCGCTGTTCTTGCCGCTATCAAAGCTGGCGAGATCGCTAAATGCAGACACGAAAATTATCTCCTTATTCTTGACGAGATAAAAAAGAAGCCCGAATGGAAGAGAAAGCAGGAGGAACGAGTTTAAGCTTTTCTTCATATTATATATTGTAAAATATATAAGGAGAAATCGCTTATGAAAATAACCATCGTTCGTCCCCCCAAGCTGTTTATCCCCATTCTCAAAAGATTTTTTAAAATTAAATAAGAATTGCCCTCTGGGTCTTCTCAGAGGGCAAACTTATATGGAGTTATAATGAAGGTTCAACACAACAGAACGGCAATGCTCTTTGGTGAGGCGGCAATGGAAAAGCTTCGTGGCAGCTACGCCGCAGTTTTCGGAATTGGCGGAGTTGGCGCATACGTTGCAGAGGCTCTTGCAAGAAGCGGAGTTGGCAAGATCGATCTTATTGACTCGGACGTTGTCAGCGAGTCCAATATCAACCGCCAGCTTATTGCGCTTCACAGCACCGTTGGCAGACCAAAGACCGAGGTTATGGCAGAGAGGATTCGCGATATTGACCCCGACATTGAGGTCAACGCCATTAATATGTTCTATCTCCCCGAAAACGCTGAGGAAATTGATATTTCAAAATACGATATTATTATAGACGCAATTGACACCGTCTCCTCAAAGATAAACCTTGCAGTCAGAGCGCAGGAGCACGGGGTTAAGATAATATCCTCAATGGGCACGGGCAATAAGATAGACCCCACAGCATTTAAAATTTCAGATATTTATAAAACCTCAGTTTGTCCTCTTGCAAGAGTTATGAGAACTGAGCTTAAGAAGCGCGGAGTTAAAAAGCTGACAGTCCTTTGGTCGGACGAGGTTCCCCGCCCCTCAATTCCCCTTGAAAAGCTTCCCGAGGGCGAAGCCCCCTCCGGCAGCCGACGCGCAACTCCCGCAAGCTGCGCATTCGTTCCCAGCGCCGCAGGACTTATTATCGCAGGCGAGGCTGTAAGACAGCTGACAGAATAAAAGCTCTCTTATCATCACATCATAAAGGATAATTTTCAATGAAACGAATTACACCCGTGATACCTAAAATATCACGGGTGTTTTTTCTTTCCCTTTACTACTGACTTGAATTGTGCTACAATATAATTGACCGATAAACTTGAATTTGACAAAGGAGTATATACTGTGAAGCTTTTATGGCAAAACAAATTTGAAGGTTTTGATTTGGCAAGAACTTCTCCCTTATATTACAGATGCTCAGTTGTAAGAAATAACCGTGTATTGAATTGTTATTATTTTGACAAAGGCTTAGGAATAACAGAAACATCTTTTAGCCTTCAAAATGGACAGCTTCTTACTTGGGGTATAGACGGCAATACAAAAGAGTACAAAGAAAGATATCAGAAAAAACACGAACCATACCATTTTGAACTTGATGATTTTGAGTTTGGGGAATATACAATCTCGCATTATGGCCAATGGGGATATATGTGTAAGAAAAATGATAATTTGTTATGGAAAACATCCTTAAAAGGATACCTCTATACCGACATGATACTTAATCAACGCAACATCGTTTTCGGCACATCGGGACAAGGTGGTCATTTCTATTCTTTAAACATTGATACTGGTGAAATCGTATTTGATTTTAACACCAAGGCAACATCAGTATTTTATGATGCAAACAATAGTTTTTACTTTTGTTCGAGGGATAACAAAAGCACTCAGATACTAAGGATTGATTATTCTGGAAACATCTTGGAGAAAATCGAAATAGAAGGCGCATACTATGATGGCTATAGCCTGTTTAGTCTTTGTGAAGATGTATTGTGTGTCATAACACTTAAGAAAACGAGAAAAGATAATTTCGAATGGTTCTCGCCAACTTTTAACTGCATTCAACTATAAGACAAATTCCAATTTATCGAACGGATAAAATCACTTATATATAACAAAAAGCTGTGTGGAAAATCCACACAGCTTTTCTATTTCATATTGCATTGCCGTTTTTATCAAAAAGAGGCAGGGGCTCAAGATAGATAAGGTCGTCACGATTTATTGCATCACCCTCAGCGAGGATTGCC
>JAZQVW010000090.1:0-3255 GCA_045632025.1 Candidatus Avispirillum sp.
GGCTGTTTCGCCGAGAAGAGAAGCGATCTCCTGAACGATTCGCATCTGCTTTTCAACAACGCGGTCGGCAGTTTCAACGGTCTGTCGGTTAATATTTTCTCTATGCTCGCGGGCAGTTTCCTGCTCTGTTATGTCACGGAGGATGCAAAGGAGAGTGTGGTAGTTTTTATCGTAAACGATGTTCTCCTCAACGTATTTGCCGTATTCCGCAAGGTATGCCTTTTTATCCTTGATGGTAGAACCCGAGTTCATTACCTGAAGGAAGGGAGAGGGATCAAGGATACGGACAACGGGCTCGCCAAGAAGGTCGGACGCGTTTCGCATATTGACGATACGGAGAGCTACGTTGTTTATTTTCTGAATTTCAAGATTTTCGTTAAGGAGCAGAATTCCGTTGGGGGAGTTTGTCATAATATTATCGGAGAGGGATTCTGCTTTTTCTCTCAGATAGGGGAGGCAGGTTGAAAGATCCGCCTTGCCCTGAATGATGGCGATTGCCTTTTCGCGGCATGTCTTATATCCGCAGGAGCCGCAGTTTAATTCGTCCTCGGGAGTGGTCTTGCTCATTTTGCGGAGAGTTTCCGTGATCTCTCTTTCAGAGGGCTGGACCATCTTTTTATCAATAGCCTCAAATTCCTGCTCGGTAACAAGGCCTTCGGGCTTTTCAACGGGGAAATCGCGCTCGCCTGCATAGTCCATAACGTTCAGCTGATTTTTAACGGGGGAGTTATGATATTTTTCCATAACGGGGCCGCCCGTGCAGCTGCCCGCGCAGGCAGACATTTCAATAAAGCAGCGGTGGATCTTGCCCTTGGCAATATCCTCGAGAGCTGCGATACAGTTTTCAACTCCGTCGATGGCAAGATATTTATATATGGGATTGCGCTCGGTCATGGTTTTGAGAACGCCGCCCGTTGTGGGGAAGAATCTTGCAAGGCTTTCGTTTGTCACGTCCTTGCCCTGCTTGATCTCAACGTTTTCTTCCTTCATCCATTTTGCAAGCTCCTCGAACGTGAGAACGGCGTCAACTGCGCCATATCTCTCAGCCTCGTCCTTTTTAGCAACGCATGGTCCGATGAAGACAACCTTTGCGTCGGGAGAAACGGCCTTTATCCATTCCGCATGCACCTGCATAGGGCTCTTAACGTCCGCAAGATAGGGGAGGAGATGGGGGAAATATTTCTGAATAAGCAGATTGATGGAATGACAGCAGGAGCTGATAACAACGTCCTTTGTTCCTTCGGAAAGAAGGCGCTCGTATTCCTTTTTAACGATGGTTGCTCCAACAGCAGTTTCTTCAGCGCCAACGAAGCCAAGCTTAACGAGAGCATCGCGCAGATTATCAATGCCAACGTTTTCGTAGTTGGCGATAAAGGAGGGCGCAATACTTGCATAAACGGGCGCGCCGGAGTCGATAAGAACCTTTGCAGTTTCGATTCCGTCGGCAATTTCCTTGGCATTCTGAGGGCAAACAACGAAGCAGTGTCCGCAGAGGATGCATTCGTTGCCGATTATATTAGCCTGATTTCCTGAAAAGCGGATGCTTTTAACGGGGCAATGGCGGATGCATTTGGAGCAGTTTTTGCAATTGGACTTTTTTAGTCTGAGAAATTCTGCCATTATTCAAAAATCCTTTCCGTAGAATTAGGTGAGCCGAGGTTTAAGCCTTTGCGAGGATCTCAGTATTAAAGAACTGTTCAACTGTTTCGGGAGAAACGGAGCAAACCTTATCGTCAACGGAAACGCAAACGCCTGCCTGGCAGTTCTGCATACAGAATGTTCCGCTGAGCTCAACCTTATCCTCAAGGCGGTTTTCGGCGATAAGCTTCTGGAGACTCTCAACGACCTGGCGAGAGCCCTTAAGGTGGCAGGATGAACCGATGCAAACTGTAACTTTCATTTTGTTTTACCTCGTTTGTTTAGTTAATTCGAACTGAAAATGTGCATTTAAACACAACCTAATAATTATTATACCACTTAATAATTTGTCTGTCAATTTGTCATTTAGTGAAAAATAGCAATTTATGCTAGGAATTAAAAGAGGGCGCACTCTGCGGGACGTCGGGGCAGTGTCTTATGACGATAACAAGCTTTGTCTAAGGCTGCTCTGTTTTTTTCTCTCTCAGCACAACGGCGCCTGCGGTTAGAAGCACGGGGGCGGCCACCATGCCGAACACTCCCGATATGCGAAAGCCCGTGTAAACGGAGGCAAGGGCGAAAATGGGATGAACTCCCGCGCCCCGACCTATAAGCTTTGATTCAACGGGCTGGCGCACTGCCCAGGAGACTGCGGTTATCACAAGAAGTCCAACCGCCTGCCCCGTTTTGCCGAGGAAAAAGCTTGCGGCGGCCCAGGGGATAAGCACTCCGCCAACGCCCAATATGGGCAGAAAATCAACGATGCTTATAACAAGAGCGAGCATAAACGGATGCTTTATCCGAAGGATAAGAAATCCTGTAAAAAGCTCCGTGAAGGTTACGAGGATTATGGTGGAATAAGCCTTGATAAACCTGCCAAGCCCCTTAGTTGCCTTCGAGGCGGTTTGGCAGATTTTCGTCTTTTGCTTTTTGGGAAGGATATTGCCGAGGGCGCGTGTTGTTTTTTCGTAGCCGAAGGTGAAATAGAAAAGAGAGGCGATGGATATGGCCGCTCCTATTGCGAGGGAGGGGAGGGCGGAAATGATAGAGGCGGCGGCCCGTGCGATGTAGGCGCTTAATTGGGACGTTGCGTTTGTGAATAGCGCGCCCAGTGCTTCGCTGAATTCTTCTCCCCCAATTCTTTTGGCAAAATCTGAGGCTGCAAGGCTTATTTCGGCTATCAGCCCCCCTTCGCCGGAAAGTTCCTTTGAAATTGCCGCAAGGGCGCCCCTCAGCCTGCCTATGGCATTTGACGCTCCCAGCCACAAAAGAATTGCTATGGCGCCAAGGCTTGAGGCAAGCAGCAGGGCTTTGAGAACGTTTTCGTTCATTTTTGTCAGGGAGCCAAGCTTTTTTGCTCCAAGCCTCAGAGGGCAGGAGAGAACGTATGCAATTATAAAGGGCAGGAGAATGGGCAGGGCAAAGCGGAGCATCAGCCACAAAAGGCCGAACAGCACCGTTCCTCCGATTCCGTAGATTATTATGGTTTTCAGCTTATCGTAGATCATAAAAGCTCCTGCCTTGGTTTTGTTAAGTGTTATAATCATTATTCCCCGAAAGCTGTTTATTTACAAATTAAAGGGAAAAAGATGTTTACATATTACTGCCTTTGTTGTA
>JAZQVW010000091.1:0-9579 GCA_045632025.1 Candidatus Avispirillum sp.
GATATATCTTTCATAATAGAAAAGGTATTGCTGTGCTATTCCTGCAACGTCACCCAGAGCCTTATGGTCAAGGCTTCCGTTAAAGCGCTTGTCTATAACCTTTTTGATCCAGACGTCAACGGGGAAGGCGTCGTATCTGCCAAATCCGAAGAGAAGGGTGCAGGCGGCAACCTTGGGACCAACGCCGGAAACCGTCATAAGCATTTCCGCCGCTTCGTCGTAGGTCTTGGCATTTGCAACGGCATTTAAGTCAAGCTCGCCTGTATACACCTTTTTTGCGGCATCATATATGTATTTCGCGCGAAATCCTGTTTTAAGCGCGAATATTTCCGCCTCGCCCGCCTCAAAAAGGGCTTTTGCTGAGGGGAAAGCGTATCCGCCATCAAGGTTTTCACCGAATTTCTCGCTCATCTGAGAGATTATTTTCTTGATTCGGGGAATGTTGTTGTTTTGTGAGATTATAAAGGAGCAAAGCGCCTCCCAGGAGTCCTGACGGAGGATGCGGATGCCGCGACCGGTATCAACAGCAAGCTGCATATGCGCTCGGCTTTCCTTGGGAAGGGTATCAACGATCCTTTTATTGATGGCGTCGTAGTCCGTCTCAAGCTGAAGATAGGGAGCCCAGATGCTCTCAAGATCCTCTTTACTTGTGCGGATAAAAAGCTTGTCTCCGCGCTCTGCAAAGCTGACGTGACGTCCAAAGGCAACTCCGTCCACTCTATAGTCAAAATCCTTGTCCTCTACGGGGTCAAAGCGGAAGCACTGACCGCAGTCAAAGGTTTTAAAAACGGAAAAGTCCTTTGATTTAAGGCTTATCCATCCATTTTCGTTTGATAATATTTCCATACTTGCGCCTTTACGATTAATGTTGTATAATGTTTTTATAATGAAAACGTTCGTGAGGTTATTATGGAACAGATCTATACCATACCCGTCAACGAAGCCTTTGAAAAATGCATTGAAGATGCATCATGTCCCTTTTGTGCTCTTGAAAAGCAGCTTGAGGACAATGAGATAGATCTCATTCTCGGCGCATCCATGATGGAGCCCGACGTGAGAGAAAAGACAAATGAAATGGGCTTTTGCAGGAATCACTTTAAAATTATGTTTGCCGCAGGCAAAAAGCTGCCCTTGGCGCTGATTCTTGAAAGCCATCTTGCCGAAATTGATAAAAGCCTTGGAAAGCCCGGGCTTATGCCTGCTGTGTCAGGTGCGTCTGCGGCTAAAAAGCTTGCTAAGATAAGCGGTTCCTGCTACGTTTGCTCAAGAATAGAGTATAATTTCACAAGAATGGTGGACACAGCGGCTTATCTGTGGGAAACCGACGAGGATTTCCGCCGCAAGTGTAAAAAGCAGGAGGGATATTGCATTCCTCACGCGGGCGAGTTTATAACAGCGGCCAAGGCGAGAATGAAGGGAAAGGTTTTTGCCGAGTTTTACACTAAAATGTACGACGTGCAGTCAAAGCATATGGCAGGCATTTCCGAAAAGCTTTCACGCTTTGTGAAGAGCTTTGATTACCGCTATGCAAACGTTCCCATCGAGGACGCCCGCGATGCGGTTGAAAAGACCATAGAGCTTATTTCCGGCGAATATCCCAAAAGATAATTTTCAAAAGGCTTCCGTAAAGGAAGCCTTTTTTAGCTGTCGAAAAACCTATGGTTTTTCCGACAATTAGCTTTGTGCACTCGCGTCTCGCGCCAATCGCTGCGCTCTGACACTCGCAAAGCTTTAAGGTGTAGGCTCGGTCGCTTTTCCCAAAGCTCCCGTCGCCTACATAATTTGATTATAAAATTTGTTTTTCGGAGAGATAATAGGTTGCTTAAATATGCTTCTTATCTCAACTTCTTTTTCTTAGGCTTAGGCTTAGCCCATCCCTTAGGTCTCTGAGCGGAGGATGTGTTAGCGCTTGCTTTAGTCTTGGGACGGCTGTCGTTTTTCTTCTGCTGAGTATTCTTTGTGTTCTTGTTGTCAGTCTTCTTTTTATTCTGCCCCTCGGGCTTTTTATCCTTATTTTCGGGGGAATAGTATCTTGTGTCGGGGCGCACTAAGCATTCCTTGCCAAAGCCGATAAGGTCCTCTCTGCCGCATTTCTTCAGCGCCTCGCGAACCATATTTCTGTTTTCGGGGCGGCGATACTGCAGCAGCGCTCTCTGCATCTGCTTTTCTCTATAATCTGTGGGGCAGTATATTTCCTTATCCGTCATAGGGTTGATGCCTGTGTAGAACATAACTGTTGAGGCTGTGCCGGGGGTGGGATAATAGTCCTGCACCTGCTCGGGGTTAAGGCCGATCTCCTTTGTATAAAGTGCAAGCTCAACTGCGTCCTCAAGGCGGGAGCCGGGATGACTGGACATAAGATAGGGAACAAGGAACTGATTAAGTCCTGCCTCGTCGCAAAGCTTGAAATATTTCTCGCGGAATGCGTCGTAAACTCCAACGTCGGGCTTGCCCATACATGAAAGAACGTGGGAGGAGCAATGCTCTGGTGCAACCTTCAGCTGGCCGCTGACGTGGTCGCGCACCAATTTTCTGAAGAAGGCGTCGCTTTTATCTGCCATAAGGTAGTCAAAGCGGATACCTGAGCGGATAAACACCTTTTTGATGCCGGGAACGGCTTCAACGGCCTTAAGAAGCTCGATGTATTCCGTATGGTCTGCCTCAAGGTTCTTGCAGGGGGTGGGAACAAGGCACTGTCGGTGTCTGCAAACTCCGCTTTCAAGCTGCTTTTTGCAGGCAGGCTTTCTGAAGTTTGCGGTAGGTCCGCCAACGTCGTGGATATATCCCTTGAAATCGGGCATTTTTGCAATGATCTCCGCCTCGCGGACAACGCTTTCAATGCTTCTTGAGCGAACGCTTCGTCCCTGATGGAATGCAAGGGCGCAGAAATTGCATCCGCCGAAGCAGCCTCTGTTATGAGTGATGGAGAATTTAACCTCTGCAATAGCGGGAATTCCTCCGTCTTTATCATACATAGGATGCCAATTGCGGGCGTAGGGAAGGGCGTAGACACGGTCAAGCTCCTCGCGCTCAAGAGGAGGCTGAGGAGGATTCTGAACCAGCATTCGGTCGCCGTAATATTCAACTACTGCCTTGCCGCAGATAGCGTCGTTATTTTTATACTGAGTTGCAAATGCTCTTGCATAAGCTCTCTTGTCTGTTTTCAATTCGTCGTAGTCGTAGCCAACAGGCTCGCCCTCAAATTCGCCGTCGGCGGTGGGAAAGTGGACCTTCTCGCCGCGCTTGCCGAGATATGACGTACCTCTTACGTCGCGAATCTTCTTTACAGGAACTCCGCGATCAAGAAGCTCTGCAACGCGAACGATGGACTTTTCGCCCATACCGTAGGAAAGGATGTCGGCGCGGCTATCCACAAGGATACTGCGGCGCACCTTATTATCCCAATAGTCGTAGTGAGCGAAGCGGCGAAGGGATGCTTCAAGTCCGCCGATAATGATCGGAACGTCGCCGTAAGCCTCGCGTATTCTGTTACAGTAAACTATAACTGCGCGGTCGGGGCGATATCCCGCCTTGCCGCCGGGAGAATAATAGTCGGAGCTTCTCTTCTTTTTTGCCGCTGTGTAGTGGCAAACCATAGAGTCGATATTACCGCCCGAAACGAGGAAGCCGAGACGGGGGCGTCCGAATTTTTTCATTGCCTCACAGCTTTTATAATCAGGCTGGGGAAGGATCGCAACCACGAAGCCTGCCGCCTCAAGAACTCTTGAAATGATGGCGCAGCCAAAGGAGGGATGGTCCACGTAGGCATCTCCGCAAACGTATACAAAGTCGGGCACGTCGCGCCCAAGGGCCTTCACCTCTTCGGGGGTTACGGGCAAAAATTTGTTTTCACTCATTGTTTTCTCCGTCAATCATTGATCCACAGGGCTTCTGCCGCCGCGAAAAATCCGTTTTTATCTGTAAGCAGATTGAGAGCGCCCAGAAGGGCGTTGGGTGTCATACCCGAGGGGAGGTCGAAATGCTTTGCCATTTCGTCGCGTCTTGCGGTGCTGCCGTCGCCGCCCGTCATTCCAACCTCGTAAAAATCTGCTTTTGTTATGCCGCCAACGCTGACGTCTGCGGCGTTTGTTATATGCTTTTCGGCAAAATCGGCAAAAAGATCGTAAAGAAGGTCGTTTTCCATTCCTTCAACACCAAGAGTGCCTTCCTTTGAGGCAGTCTTTTTTCTTTTTTCCTTGCCTTCTATTTTCGGTATGTAAAGGTTATAGACCTTATCCTTCGGGAGAGCGCTTTTCAGATGTCCTCTGATAACGCTGCCTGCGCCGTCGCTGTCGGTCAGTATAACCACGCCGTTTTTGGAAAGGCGCTTTATAAGCGCAAGCTTTTCCTTATGGTTGAATATACCGAATCCGTTTGTTGTGATTATCTGGCAATCAAGGATATCGGCAAGCTTGGCTTTATCGTAGCGTCCCTCAACTATAACGGGGATGGGGAGCTTTATTTTTTCTCTTGTCATTTTCTTTTCGCTCCCGTCTTTGATGGGATAGTGCAGATGAGTCGCTCAAGGGCAATATAATCAAGCCTTGAGGTCTTCATCATAACGTCTGCCTCGCGGCAACGGTCTGCCGCTGCGCGAAGTCTTGCGGTTTCCGTGTTGCGGACTGCGTCCATATAAAGTCCTGCTCTGTATTCGTGTATTTTAAGCTTTTTTGCTATTTCTGATTTATCGCATCCGCTTTTCATAAGAATGGAAACCGTGAGCATATCGCACATAGCCTTTGAAACGCTTCCAAGCACCATAGGTGCCTTTTCCTGTCTGCGCTTGCAGGCCGCAAGCTCGGAGAGGGCCGTTTTTCTGTTTCCGTTCATAATGGCGTTGGCAAGGGCAAAGGCGTTGTCCTCCTCGTTTGAAACCGTTATTTCGGAAACAAGCTCTGCGGGGATATGGTCAAGTCCTCGGGCCAGTGCTGCCGCCGCAAGCTTGTCAAGCTCGCCTGAGAGACGGAACATATCCTTGCCGCATCGCTCCAGTATGGCTTCAAGGGAGGGCGCGTCAATTGCGAGGCTGTCCTTTGAAAAACGTCTTGTTATCCATTTTTTTAATTCTGACGGGGTCTGACTGCAGAAATCAACGGGCTTCAGGAGCTTGGAATAAACCTTGTAGCCCTCCGTTGCCTTGTTTCTTGCATAGTTGCCCGCGTCAAAGCTGTCGCCTGTGGCTATCAGCAGAAACACCGTGCTGTCAGGGGCAAAGGAAGAGAAGAAATCGGCAAATTCGCTGTGATCCTTGATCTTCTTGAAGTCGCAGTATAGCTCAACAAGCGTTTTGTCTGCCATCATGGGAACTGCCGCAAGAGCGCTTTCAAGCTCCTCGGCTGAATCCTCGCCCCATTTCAGTACGTAATGGTTGAATACGGAGATAGTTTCGTCATCTCCAAGTATGGCGTGGCGCACTCGGCCTATATAAAATTTTATAAGATATTCCTCGCTGCCAAAAAAGAAATATCCTCCGCTAAGTCCCTTTTTCAGCTCTGCAACAAACTCTGTTGCCGTCATCCTTCTTCACCTCCTCGGCCGGATTTTTGGGGGAACTTTTTGAAAAAAGCTTCCCCCAATCCCCCTCAAAAACTTTTTAAACAGACAATAGGCTTAGTATCATATAAAGTATAGCGGTAATTTGTTCTTTGTTTAAAAAGGTTTGGGGAGGGTTTGGGAGTGACCTTTCCTTAAAAGGTCCTCCCAAGATTGTTTATCTTTTCTTGACGTTGAACGTCATTTTAGTTCTTTGAGCGGTCATGCCTTTAAGCTCGACTGCGTAGTCAAGAGCGATAGTGCCGCCGTTTTCTGTCATATTATTGATAACCTTGATACCGCGAACGCACATTTCAAGAGGACCGTAGGGAGTTCTGTAGACGCTGTAATGGCGAACGCCCTCCTCAATAACGAAGGAATGGCTCATCTGACCGTAGCGGATAATAGAAACGATACCCTTTTCCTTATTATCAAAGGAAACGGAGGTAAGCCAAGGGGGGAGGCCCTCAGCGGACTCAAGGTATTTGATATCTGTTCTTGTATCAGTAACTGTGATCTCTCCCTCGCTTGTCATTTCAAAGCTTTCCTCATTTGATTTAAGCTGAGGGGCGGTATTGGTTTCAGCCGCGAGGGTTTCAAAGAACGCATCGAAGAGGCTGTCCTCGCCCTCTGTTGCATCAAACTGAGCGGAGCTTATTCTGATGATAGCGTTAGGGTTGATCTTGTTATCCTTTTTAGGTTCGTATTCGTAATTAGGCATATTAAAACGGAATCCTTTATTTAAAGAAGCAGCCGGAGGATGAAACCGCCGGCTGCCGCAGCTTTTTAGAAATTATTTCTTAAAGAAATCGAGCTCGTCGTCAGAAACGAACTGATCGCCTACGCAGGGAGCGTAGTTAACCTTCTGGAAGCCTGTTTCCTTGGGAGCAGCCCAACGGATCGCATTAGCGAGGATCTTCTGAACGTACTTGTTGTAGAAGGTGGGAACTGTTTCGTGGCCGGGCTGGAAGTAGAATACCTTACCGAAGCCGCGTGTCCAGCAGCAGCCGCTGCGGAATACGAAACCTGTCTCGTACCAGCCCTGGAATACCTGTTCCTCAGGCTGAGGGATCTGGAAGGGTTCGGAGTAGATCTCTTCTGCGTCAAGCTTGAAGTGGGAGGGGATACCCTCTGCGATGGGATGTGTGGGGTTGATGTTCCAGATGATCTCTTTAACGTTTGAACCCCAGAGGAGGTTACCTGTTGTTCCAACAACTCTCTGGAAAACCTTGGAGTAGTGTCCGGAATGCATAACGATGAGACCCATACCCATATAAACTCTGTCGCGAACCTTTTCAACGATAGCATCGTTAACCTCGTGATGAGCCATATGACCCCACCACATAAGAACGTCTGTGTTGTTGAGAACGTCGTCTGTAAGGCCGTGCTCGGGGCCGTCATCAAGAGCTGCGAGAGTGATCTTTACCTCGTCGCATTCAAGAACGCTCTTGAGATATGCGTGAAGTCCGTCGGGATAAAGCGCCTTAACCTCATCAACTGTCTTTTCGTGTCTGAATTCGTTCCAGATAGTAACGTTAATAACCTTGCTCATATCGTGAAACCTCCGTTTATGTAGCCGTGTCGGCATTATTTTCTACACTAATGATATCACAAGCCCTTCTTTTTTTCAATAGAAATTTATATCAACAATAGCTTTTTTAGCCCGTATTTTTACGAAATGTTTGATTTGACAAAGGGGTGGGGTGATGATATACTAATCTTAGCAGTATAACGTCATTGTTTCTAGAAAGGTTTATGCTATGTATGACTATCTGATCGTTGGCGCAGGACTTTTCGGCGCGGTTTTTGCAAGAGAGGCTGCCGACCGTGGAAAGCGCTGTCTCGTTATTGATAAAAGAGACCATATTGGAGGAAATATATATACAAAGGAAATTGAGGGCATCAACGTTCACCTCTACGGAGCCCATATTTTCCATACCTCAAATAAGACGGTTTGGGACTACGTGAACCGATTTGCCACGTTCAATCGTTATACCAACAGCCCCATCGCATATTACAAGGGCGAGGTGTATAATATGCCCTTTAATATGAACACCTTCAGTCGTCTTTGGGGCGTTTTCACCCCCGAGGAGGCGAAGGCGAAGATCGCAGAGCAGGTGCGCGAGGCGGGTATCACTGAGCCGAAAAACTTAGAGGAGCAGGCGATCTCCCTTGTTGGGCGTGATATTTACGAAAAGCTTGTCTGCGGATATACGGAAAAGCAGTGGGGCAGAAGGGCAACGGAATTGCCCAGCTTTATAATCAAGCGCCTTCCCGTTCGCTTCACATATGATAATAACTATTTCAACGATAAATATCAGGGAATCCCCGAGGGCGGATATACTAAAATGGTCGAGGCAATGCTTGATGGTATTGACGTTCAGCTTTCCTGCGACTATTTTGAGAATCGCGAGAAGTACGATTCAATGGCGAAAAAGGTGCTTTTCACAGGTATGATAGACCAGTTCTACGATTACAGATTCGGTGAGCTTGAATACAGAAGCCTGAGATTTGAAACCGAGGTGCTTGAATGCGATAATTATCAGGGAAATGCCGTTGTTAATTATACTGAATATGAGATCCCCTATACGAGAATCATAGAGCATAAGCACTTTGAGTTCGGAACACAGGAAAAGACCGTTATCACACGCGAATATCCCGCAAAATGGGAAAAGGGCGACGAGCCTTATTATCCCATGAACGATGACAAGAATAATGAGCTTTATCTTAAATATAAGGCTCTGGGTGATATGGAAGAAAAGATTATCTTCGGCGGCAGACTTGGTATGTATAAGTATTTTGATATGCATCATATCGTAGATGAGGCGCTGAAGCTTGTTGAAGCTGAAATGGAATAAGCTATGAAAAACAGATGCGAAGAATTTTTGAATCTGTACAGAGATCTTGAGGAGCATCTTGCCGCGGAGGCGGGAGGAAGCAGATCGGGTCTTGTGCAGGATTTTGCCAAGGGAGAGGGAAGCCGATATCGCGAGGAGCTGGACGTTTTCAGGGAAACGCGAAATCTCCTTTCTCATCATGGGAAAATGGACGGACAATATATAGTTGAGCCCTCGGAAGCGGCAATAGCAAAGCTTGCGGAAATATTGGAATTTGCCAAGAATCCGCCTGTTGCGATGATGGCGGCCGTTCCCACAAGGGAGCTTTTCTGCGCTGATTATGAGGATAGCGTTACGAAAATTGCGGAAGCAATGGAAAAGAAAGGCTTTTCTCACGTGCCCGTGCTTGACGGACGAGGAATACTTGTAGGAGTTTTCAGCGTTGGCACACTTTTCACGTTTCTTAGAAGCGGAACAGATAAGGACGTAAGACAGCTTAAGATAGGCGACCTCGGGGAGTTTATCCGACCCGAGCGCCATTCCACGGAGCAGTTTGCCTTTGTTGATCGAAATGCAAGCTGTTATCAGATCAAAAAATTATTTAACCACGAAGGGCCCGAGGTAAGACGAGTTGCGGCAGTTTTTGTCACTCAGAACGGCAAAAGAAACACTCCGCTGCTTGGTATGATAACGCCTTGGGATATTATGAAGATTTCAAAATGAGTAAACGAAATTCGCTTGTATATCTCCTAAGAGCTGCGCTTGGCGCAGCTCTTATAGCAGTGTCATCCTTTGTGACACTGCCATTGGGGGCTGTTCCCGTAACCTTGCAGACCTTTGCGGTTTGCGCGGTTTCAGCTCTTCTCGGGCTGAAATGGGGACTTTGTTCCGTTGCGGTCTATATTTTAATAGGCGCGCTGGGGATCCCCGTTTTTTCCGGCTTCGGCGGAGGACTTGGCGTTCTTCTCGGCGCAGGAGGCGGATATATACTGGGCTTTTTGGCAATAGCGATGGTAGTGGGCTTTGCTTCGGATAAATTCGGTGATGGATTTTGGAAATTAGCCTTTGCAATGTCAGTGGGCGTTGTTTTGTGTTATGTTATCGGCACCGTGTGGTATGTTTTTGCATATTCAAGCGGAGAGGGCGTGCTTGCGATTCTCACAACCTGTGTTTTCCCATTTATTTTGCCCGACGTTATAAAAATAATTGC
>JAZQVW010000092.1:0-6293 GCA_045632025.1 Candidatus Avispirillum sp.
GTAAACCTTCGCAGACTCTTTAAGAGCAAAAGCCTTCGCAATTTTGCTCTTTATACCACCCCCGAGATCGATGCAAGACTTGGCGAGTATTCCTTTGAGGAGATATGCAAGGTGGTGCATCACCATATGGGGCTTGAGGTCAATGCCAAGCATATGAGCAAGATGATCGCAACCAACGTTGGAAGCGAGGAGATGCTCATTGTTAAAATGATGCCCCTGTTCATAAAGAATCTTGTTATGAAGGCTGTTTTCAACGCGGTTGGCGAATGCAAATCCTGCCTGTCGCTTTCAAACCTCGGCGCAGTCAAGGTTCCTGACGTTATGCTTGATTATATTGACAGATTTGATTTTATTTTAGGCCCTCAGGCATCTGCTCCCCATAATTGCGGAGTCGTTTCGCTCGGAGATACGGTCTATATCAATTTTATCAGAAATATAGAAGAATCTGAGCTTGAATATGAATTTCATCAGGTTCTCCGAGATATGGGTATCGTTGCAACAGTTGAAAGTAATATGTCCTGATAGAAGGAGGGAAGAGAATGTATTGTGTAAAATGCGGTGTAAGGCTTGAGGATACGGAAAAAATGTGTCCTCTGTGCGGAACGGTAGCCTTTCATCCCGATATAAAAAGGGACGACGTTGAAAGACTTTATCCCGAAAATAATTATCCCAAGCAGAAGATAAACACCTTTGCGGTGCTGGTGATCATAACGACCATGTTTCTGATCCCCATCATAATAACCCTGCTTTGCGACCTTAAGGTCAACGCCCGAGTTGGCTGGTCGGGCTACGTTATGGGAGCACTTGTACTTGTATACGTAATGCTCGTGCTTCCTTTCTGGTTTAAGAAGCCAAATCCCGTAATATTTGTTCCCGTTGCATTTGCGGCGATAGGAGGCTATCTGTGCTATATAAACCTTGCGGCTGACGGAGATTGGTTTCTCAGCTTCGGCTTTCCTCTTGTGGGATGCCTCGGTCTTATAGCAACAGCAGTTGTGACCCTGTGTAAGTATATAAAGCGCGGCAGATTGTATATATTCGGCGGCACAGTACTTCTTATGGGTATTCTTTCCCCCGTGTTTGAGCTTCTTGTCAATATAACATTCGGGATCGCCAAGTATTCTTTCTGGTCAGTTTATCCCTTGGCCGCATCTCTGCTTCTTGGCGGAATGCTTATATTCCTTGCCATTAATTCAACGGTGCGTGAAAAGCTTGAAAGAAAGTTTTTCCTTTAAAAATAAAAGCTGCTTTCCTTGTGGAAAGCAGCTTTTTTATTAACCTTTAATTGTCCATTTACCGTTACGAATTCTCATCTTAAGATAGAAGAGGTCCGTGATATCAACGTCGCCGTCGCGGTCAATATCAGCAACAGTCTTTTCTTTTTCTGTGGCAGTAACAGCCTTCTTTGCAATAAGCTTCATTCTGAAGACGTCCTTTGCATCAATTGCGTTGTCGCCGTTGTCAAAGATGTCTCCTAAAATAAGTCCCTTATAGGAGAGCTGAACTGTTTTCTGGGCAGTATTACCGAGAGCATCTGTAACTGTGAGAGTGATAGAGCTTGTAAAATCTCCCGTCATAGCATTGGAGACGGAAACCTTGAGAGTTGAGCTTGTAACTCCGCTTACGGTAACGCCTGCGGGAAGTGCGGATGTGTCCCACTTGTATGTAAGTCCTTCGCCCATAGCGTTAGCCTTGAAGGAAACGGAGCCTGCTTCGGTGATAGTAGCGCTTGCGGGTGAGATAGAAGACAGCTGTACGGGAGTTACACCTGTGTAATTGAGCTTAACAGTCTTGGAGGCTGTTTTGCCGTTTGCATCGGTAACTGTGAGTGTGATGTCCTTTGCGAAGCTACCGCTCATAGCATTGGAAACGGAAACGTTCAGCGTGTTTGTTGCAGCGCCGCTAACCGTAACGCCTGCGGGAAGTGAAGAGGTGTTCCAATTGTAGGAAACGCCTTCTCCCGTAACGTCTGCAACGAAGGTAACAGAGCCTGTCTTTGAGATGGATGCGCTTTCGGGAGAGATGGAATTGATCTCAAGAGGAGTCTGTTCTACAGTAGGATATGCATTGTAGCCAAGCTCGTCGGGGATGATGGTTGCAAGGCAAACCTGAGCGTAAACTCTTGAGAAAAAGTCGTTGGGATGACAAACGTTGTCGCCTGTGATGTCAAAGTGAGTCTTTACATGGCGAAGGGAGTTGTGCATTGCGGTAATATCAGCGCAAACAACGCCTGTATATTCCTGCTCAAGCTCAAGACAAGCCTGCTGGCAAACCTCAAATCCGTCGTCGGAATAGTTGTTTACGTTACTGTAGAAGGGAGAAACGAGAACGATCTCGCAGTTGGGATTCTTGTTTCTTGCCGCAGTGATCATAGATCTCAGCGCGCTCTTGTAGCCGGACGTTTCGCCGTTCTGAGCATCATTAACGCCGAATTCAATGAAGATAAGGTCGGGGTTCTTTGCAAGCACCTGATTCTTGAAGGTGCTGATCATTCCGCTTGCAGTTGAGCCGCCCTCGCTTATATCGTAAACGTTCATATTAGTGAAGCCGTAGGTTCCGCGAAGAAGATCTCTGATCTGAGCCCACCAGTAAGGAGCGTTTGGGTAATATCCTCTGTAGCTGGATGCCTCCGCGCCGCCTGCGATACTGTCGCCGAAGAAAACAACGTTGTAGCTTGTGTTGTTTTTAATAGCAGCGGCTGTTCTGGGAAGATCGGAGGTCTTGCTCTGAGGAACGTAATAGTCCCAGGTGTCGCTGTGGGTATAAGTAACGTTAAGATATCCTTCGAAATAGATATGTCCGCCGTAGGCATTGTCACGATTAAATTTGTTTATGCTTCCGCCGGGAAGAATGGTAAGCTTGTTGCCGGAAACCTTGAAGTCAACGCCCTCTGTATAGTAGCAGCTGAAGGTGCCGTCGTAAACGTATAAGATGTCGTCAGGCTCGTACATAAGAGTGTAGGTATAGCTTCCGTCCTTGTTGTTAACGGGGCAAACCGCCTCGTTGTAAACAACGTTGCCCTTCCAGAAGGGGGAAGTGTACTTTACAGCGTCATAAGCGCGGCAAAGATAGATAGAATCGGGATCAATGGGATAGCCGTTCTGAATTGCAGTTCTTGCGCCTGCGATATCAACGCCGGGAATCTTAGAGTTGTTCAGAATAATGGAGTCGATGTAGATAACGTCGCCGACCTGAGCATTCTGGAAGAAATCGTAGCGGAAGCCGTAGAAATTTCCTCTGCCGCTAAGTCTGCTTCCAACGTCCATTCTTGCGATAACGTACTGGTTGGATGAAATGGGAGTAAAGCTCCAGCGGCACATCCAGTCCTCGCTGGGAGTGGGAGTCTGAGCTGTGCTGAGATAAACCTTGCATTCAGTGGTCTTGGACGCAGAGGAATTGGTCTGAGGAGCCTTGTAAACCGTATAGAAATAGTTTATATCATTGCCGTTGAATTTTTTTGAGCCAATATTGTCGTAGCAGTTGATGTAGATCCAGGGGTCGCCTCCCGTAACCTCAACCTTGAGTGCGTTTGCCTTGGAGTCGTAGGAATATTTAACTCCGTTGGACGCGCCGCAATAGCTGGAGGCCTTGATAAATTTGTCAACAACTGACTGGGAGTTGAATGTGATAACACCATCCTGAGGGGTGTATTTTGTGGTATCAACCGAGGATGAAGTGAACGCAATGGTTGATATCATCGTTGCAAGAGCTAAAAGTAAGCTCAGGATACGGCGAAAGCTTTTCATAAGGTTTCCTTTCTTTTAGGCAAAATTATACAAATACATTATATCGCAAAGTGTATATATAATCAAGCGATTTTTTTGCAATATGTATAATGTTAAAGAAAAAAACAAGAACCACTTTACACAAATAAAATAAAATGTTATAATTAAATATCTATTTTTTGAAACACAAGGAAACCTAAGCAAATGAATCTTAAAGGCAGAAACTTTCTTAAGCTGCTTGACTTCACTCCCGAAGAGATCGGATTTCTTCTTGACGTAGCAGCAACACTTAAGGACGAGCGTAAGAACGGAATCTCCCACGCTCAGCTCCCCAATAAAAACATCGCGTTGATCTTTGAAAAAACAAGTACAAGAACCCGTTGCTCATTTGAGGTTGCGGCTCACGGTCTTGGTATGCACGTAACGTATCTTGATCCCTCCGCTTCCCAGATAGGCAGAAAAGAGAGCATTGCCGACTCTGCAAGAGTTCTCGGCAGACTCTACGACGGTATTGAATACAGAGGCTTTGAGCAGTCAATAGTAGAAGAGCTTGCGAAATATGCAGGCGTTCCCGTTTGGAACGGACTTACAAACGAGTTCCATCCCACACAGATTTTGGCAGACTTCCTCACTATCCGTGAGCATTTCGGCCGCCTTAAGGGAATCAACTTCGTTTATATGGGCGATGCGAGATATAACATGGGCAACTCTCTTATGGTTGGTTGCGCAAAGATGGGACTCAACTTCACATGCTGCGCTCCCAAGAAGTATTTCCCCGAGGGAGAGCTTATTGAAGAGTGTAAGAGAATTGCGTCAGAAACAGGCGCAACTCTCAGATTCATGGAAGACCCCATGGAAGCAACAAAGGGCGCAGACGTTATCTATACGGACGTTTGGGTATCAATGGGCGAGCCTGTTGAGGTTTGGGCAGAGAGAATCAACGATCTCTCTCCCTATCAGGTAAACCGTGCGCTTATGGACAATGCAGGTCCTCAGTGCCGCTTTATGCACTGCCTGCCCGCATACCACGATAAAAAGACAGTTGTTGGCCGCGAGATGTGCGAGCGCTTCGGTCGCGAGGATCTCGAGGTAACAGACGAGGTATTTGAAAGTGAGCAGTCCATCGTATTTGATGAGGCTGAAAACAGAATGCACACAATTAAGGCCGTTATGGCTGCAACGTTAGGAGCAAGACAATGAGTGAAACAAAAAAGATCCCCGTAATTCTTAACACAGATATCGGCGGCGATATCGACGACACATGGGCGCTTTCCTTTCTTCTCAGAAGCCCCGAGCTTGACACAAAGCTTGTAGTACCTTGCCTTGAGAACCCCGATTATCCCTTTGGACGTACAAAGGTTGCGGCAAAGCAGATGGATATGTGCGGCTATAGCCATATTCCCGTAGCTGCAGGTCTTGCAAGCGAGAATTTTGATTATCACCTGAGAGAGTGGGCAGAGGATTACGACCTTTCCAAGTATCCCGGAGGATTCAGAGAAGACGGTATCCAGGCAATGATCGATACTGTTATGGCAAGCGATGAGATGGTAACTATCATCTGTATCGGACCTATGACAGACATTGCTGCAGCTCTTGAGAAGGAGCCTCGCATTGCTGAAAAGGCAAAGCTTATCATCGTTGGCGGCTCTATTTATAACGGTCACGGACTTGACGTTATTCAGAAGGCCTCCGACTATAACGTTCGTGCAGATATCCCCTCCTTCAGAAAGGCTTTTGCAGCTCCCTGGGATATCACACTTATTCCCCTTGACGTAACAGCACACGTTGTTATCGGCGACGATGCTTATCAGAAGATCCTTTACAACAGAGATAAGGACCCCGTTGTGGGAACAACTCTTGAGTGCTTTGATTTCTGGATGGTAAAGGGCAACTGCACATATTATAAGACTCATACAACGTCTCTTTACGACACAGCAGCTATCTACTATGCTGTAAAGGGCGACTATAACTTTATCGTTGAGGACCATATGCTTTCTGTTGACGACGGCGGATATACAAACGACGACGCAGAAAACGGCCGTCTCGTTCATTGCGCTGTATACTATAAGTACAAGGATATGTTCTATAAGTTCTTAACAGACCGCCTTTGCGGAGAGATTTAAAAGAGAAAGCGGCTTGGAAACAAGCCGCTTTGTATTATGAAAATATGGAAATAACAAAAACAGAAATAAGATCAGGAAAGCTTTGCAGGGACTATACGGTAGCTGTAGTTGCAGACCTTCATAACAGAGCCTATAAGGATGTTTTAAAGGCGCTTTGGGATATCCGACCCGATTATATCCTGATTCCCGGAGACCTTACGCATAACCTTGATAAGGAGGATTCTCTTGCGGAAAGCAGACGCGGGCTAAGCTTTCTTTCCCGCGCGGCAGAAATTGCCAAAACGTATTATAGCGTGGGCAATCACGAGCGTAGAGTTTCTCCCGAATGTAAAGCCTTTATAGAAGAGAGCGGAGCAGTGCTTCTTGATAATGAAACTGTGGTTGACGGCGAGATAACCTTCGGCGGGCTGACAACAGGGCTTCTTGTAAGCAAATATATCAAAAC
>JAZQVW010000093.1:0-7347 GCA_045632025.1 Candidatus Avispirillum sp.
CTGAGGGATATAGGAGATGAGCCTTGCGATCTCTCTTTCGCTCTTGCCGCTGATGCTCTCTCCGTTTATCTTTATCTCGCCCTCTGCCGAAAGAAGCGCGCAAATGGATTTCAAAAGCGTTGTTTTTCCGCTTCCGTTTGCGCCCAGAAGACCTACAAGCTCTCCCGCCTCGGCATAAAGAGACACACTTCGAAGCACCTCCTTTTTGCCATAGGAGAAGCTGACGCCGTTACATTCAAGAATATTCATGCTCTTCTCCTCTCTCGCCAAACAAGCCATACAAGGAAGGGCGCGCCTATAATTGAGGTGAATATGCTGACAGGCATTTCGCTTTTTGCAACGCTTCTCGCGAGAATATCGGCAACTGTCAAAAGTACGCCTCCCGCAATTCCGCTCATAAGGAAGGTTACATAATTCACTTTCTTAACAAGCAGCTTCGCCGCGTGGGGAGCAAGAAGCCCTACAAAGCTGATAACTCCCGTTACGCTGACAGTTGTGCTGACAGCAAGCGTTGCAAAAACAAGTACCGCAAAGCGCATTTTAAAAACGGGGACACCAAGCATTCTTGCCTCATCCTCGCTGTTTGCCAGCATTATGATCTGACGGCAAAGAAGAAATATGGGAACAATGGACAATGCACAAGCTATCATATTAACGTAGGAATTCTTAAGGGAAACGGACGCAAGAGAGCCCATTATCCAATATTCAATGGCCGCCAGCTCCCTTTCGGGGTCGGCCGTTGACTTCAGGACCATAAGCAGGGTCTGACAAAGGGAATGGACCGCAATTCCCGACAAAACGATGGAGGCCTTCCCTCCCGCCTTGTGCGCGCGGGAAAGAAGCAAGGTTACTATTACAGCAGCAAGGCCTCCTAAAAAGGAGGCCAATCCAACATAAATTACACTGCCCGAGGCAAACAAAATAGCAAACGCCGCGCCGGCTGATGCTCCCGATGAAACGCCGATCATATCGGGGGCCGCCAGGGGATTATGAAACACCGTTTGAAAAACGCATCCCGCAATGCCGAGCGCAAATCCGCCAAGGGCCGCAACCATCACTCGGGGAAGACGAAGGGTTACGAAAACTCGCCCCATCATTTCGTCTCCCGAAAGAAGGCCGCCTAAGGTTATGGGATATTTGCCAACAGTAATTGAAACCAAAGCCACCGCCGCAAAAAGGATGAGCGCGGCCGATACAAGCTTTACGTTTCTATATTTTTTCATTCGAATCTTGTGGGAGTAAATCCGTAGTATTCCTCGTAGAACTCGATCATAGTCTTGTTGCATTCAACCATAGTATATTCTGTGTTATGGATAGTTGCCGCAAGCCACATACAGCCGATAAAGCTGCCGGGAACGGGGCTGTCCCAGGATTCATAAGCATCGGGAAGCTTGATAACCTTGCCGTTCTTAACTGCATCGCAGGCAGCAAGATTAACGTCACTGAGAACAGACTCAACCGTGTATTCGGAATCGGACGCGAGAACGATATAATCGGGATTCCAGGTGATGATCTGCTCGTAGGAAACCTCCGCCCAATATGTTTCGGAAAGCTCGCCTGCAACGTTTATGCAGCCTGCCATTTCAAGCATGGAATCCTGATACATATCTCTTCCTGCTGTTGAAAGAATGGAGCTGTTGGATGCAATATAAACTGTGGGCTTATCCTCAACGTCGCCGATACGTCCGTACAGAGCGGAAATGCCACTTGACATATCGGAATTGAGATTTGAGCCTCTGTAGAAGGTGTCTGTCGCCTTAGCGATCATAGTTACAGTTTCAAGAAGGGCGCCGAAGCTTTCGGGATTAACTGCAAGAACAGTTATTCCAAGGCCTTCAAGCTGTTCGATAACACCGCTGAGCTTAACGGGAATAACAACAAGGTCGGGGTTGAGTGCCGCGCAGCCCTCAACGTCGAAATTCTTCGCTGTTCCAACGCTGGGAAGATCAATAACATCGGGAGCGGCATTCTTATAGATATTTCTTGTGTCTGCCTTAGCCTCAACACCAACAAGCTTATCCTCAAGTCCAAGAGCGAGCATTACGCTTGTGGAAATATAATAAGCGGAAACAAGCTTCTCGGGCTTTGATTCAATCGTAACGGAACGGCCAAGATGGTCTGTAAGCGTAAGGGGATATTTTGTTTCATATTTAGACAGATCAACCGCCTCGGTTTCAGGTGCAGTTGTTTCTACACCTTCGTCCTTCTTGTCTGCACAAGCCACAAGGCTGAGCATCATGGAAAGACAGATAAGGAATGCAATAATTCTTTTCATTTTTCCTCCGAATTCATTTGCAAAATATATGTGTATTTTATCATATGACTATTCAAAATTCAAGAGTTATATGGTATAATGTTTATAAAGAACACTTTATCAAAGAGGTATTTTAATGATTACCATCAAAGAATACAGAAAGGTTGAGAGCCTTGAAGAGGCTTTTGAACTTAACCGGAAGAAAACCAACAGAATAATCGGCGGTATGCTCTGGACAAAAATGAGCCGCGCCAACGTAAACGTTGCCATTGACCTCTCAGGCCTCGGGCTTGACAAAATAGAGGAAACAGAGGACGAGTTCGTAATCGGAGCTATGACCACCCTCCGTACTCTTGAAACTCATAAGGGCTTTGATCTTTATACTGACGGCGCGGCAAGGGAGGCTCTGCACCATATCGTCGGCGTGCAGTTTCGAAACGTTGCAACGGTTGGCGGAAGCGTTTTCGGACGCTACGGCTTCTCCGACGTTCTCACTCTGCTCCTCTCCCTTGATACATACGTTGAATTATATAAGGGCGGTATCATCCCCCTTTCCGACTTTGTAAATATGCCCTACGACCGCGACGTTCTTGTGAACGTTATCGTTAAAAAGGAAAAGCTCAGAATGGCTTACAGAAGCGTTCGCATCACAAAGACAGACTTCCCCGTTCTTGCCTGCTCCGCTGCATATACCAAAAACGGGGTCCGCCTTGCCTTCGGCGCAAGACCCGGAAAGGCGACTCTTATAAAAGATGAGGAAAACATCATCTCGGGCGAGATCACCGAGGAGAACGCAAAGAAAATGGCAGAATATGCTGTAAGGAGCATCAAAACAGGCTCCAATATGCGAGGAAGCGCAGAATACCGCTCTCACCTTGTAGGCGTTCTGACCGAGAGAATTCTTATGGACATTGGAGGACTTATCAAATGATCGTTACAATAATCTTAAACGGCAAAAAGCTCGTTCGCGATATTGCCCCCGATACAGTCCTTCTCGACTTTGTTCGCGGAGAGGGCTGCAAAAGCGTTAAGCGCGGATGCGACACTTCGAATTGCGGACTTTGCACAGTTTTTATAGACGATAAGCCCGCCCTCTCCTGCTCCGTTCTTGCGGCAAGAGCTGACGGCCATAAGGTTACCACCCTTGAAGGACTTCAGGCCGAGGCCGAGGAATTCGGCGCATTTCTTGCAGACCAGGGCGCCGAGCAGTGCGGCTTCTGCAATCCCGGCCTTATTATGAACGCTATCGCTCTCTTCAGAGAAAATCCCGAGCCCACCCCCTCCGAGATCAAGGAATTCCTTGCAGGAAATCTTTGCCGATGCTCAGGCTATGAGGGACAGATGAGAGCCATCCTCAATTTCATGGAATGGAGGAAGCAGAAATGACTAAAATAGTAAACAAGCCCGTCAGAAAAAAGGACGCTATGCAGCTTGTTACGGGAAAGCCCGTCTATACCGACGACCTTGCTCCCGCCGACTGCCTTATCGTTAAGCTGCTCCGCAGCCCCCACGCAAGCGCAACGGTTAAAACAATAAACACAGCGATCGCAAAAAAGGTTCCCGATATTGAGGCTATCTACACCTGGGAGGATATTGACCAGAACGGAAATCGCTTCACCTGCGCAGGCCAGACCTATCCCGAGCCCAGCCCCTACGACAGACTTATAATCGACCGCAGAGTCCGCTTTGTCGGCGACACGGTTGCAATCGTTGCGGGAAAGACTGAGGCGGCAGTTGACCGCGCACTTTCTCTTATCAAGGTCGAATACGAGGTGCATACCCCCGTTCTCAACTTCAGAGAGGCCCTTGATAACGAAACACTGGTTCATCCCGAATCTAACTGGAAGGCTCTCTGCCCCGTCGGCGCAGATAACAAGCGCAACCTCTGCGCTCACGACGAATGCGGAGAGGGCGATATTGACGCAGTGATCAACTCCTGCGACGTTATAATCGACCGCACCTATCACACAAAGGCCTGCCAGCAGTCTATGATGGAGCCCTTCGTTACCTACTGCACTCTCGACGCTTACGGACGTCTCAACGTTATAAGCTCAACTCAGATCGTTTTCCATTGCCGAAGGATCGTTGCAAACGCCCTTGGTATTCCCAAAACTCAGGTCCGCGTTTCCAAGCCCCGTATCGGCGGAGGCTTTGGCGCAAAGCAGACCTCCGTTTCCGAAATATATCCCGCCTTTGTAACCTGGAAAACCAAGAAGCCCTCAAAAATGATCTTCACACGCCGCGAATGTATGATCGCATCCACTCCCCGTCACGAAATGGAGATGCACGTTCGTCTCGGCGCAACCAAGGACGGTATCGTTAAGGGCATCGACCTCTATACTCTCTCAAACACAGGCGCATACGGTGAGCACGGCCCCACCACCGTTGGCCTTTCAGGACATAAGTCCATCCCCCTCTACGGCAAGGCGGAGGCCTTCCGCTTCAGAAGTGACGTTGTTTACACAAACGTTATGTCCGCAGGCGCTTACCGCGGATACGGCGCAACGCAGGGCCTCTTCGCAGTTGAATCTGCAGTAAACGAGCTTGCCGCAAAGCTTGGAATGGACCCCATAGAGCTTCGCGAGAAGAATATCCCCCACGAGGGAGATATTATGCCCGCTTACTACGGACAGGAAAACACAAGCTGTACTCTTGATCGCTGTCTTGCAAGGGTTCGCGAGATGAGCGACTGGGATAATAAATATCCCTGCCGTGATATGGGTAACGGCAAAGTCCGCTCCATCGGTATGGGTATGGCTATGCAGGGCTCCGCTATCTCCAATTGCGATATCGGCGGCGCAACCCTTAAGGCTGATGAAACAGGCTTCTACACTCTTATTATAGGCGCGGCTGATATGGGCACGGGATGCGACACCATCCTTGCGCAGATCGCAGCGGAGGTTCTTGAATGTCCCCTTGAAAATATCACAGTTCACGGAGCTGATACAGACGCCTCTCCCTACGACTCAGGCTCATACGCCTCAAGTACAACTTATCTGACAGGTAAGGCTGTTGAGACCTGCGCTCTGAAGCTTCGCGCGCAGATATGCAAGCTTGGCGCAAAGATGCTGGGTTGCACCTCTGCTGAGGTTAGCTTCAACGGCGAAAAGGTTTATAAGACGGACGCCGAAGACGAGTCCGTTTCTCTTATGGAGGTGGTTACGGCATCAATGTGCGGCAACAGAGTTGCCCTTGAGGTGACCGAAACCCATACGTCTCCCATCTCTCCCCCTCCCTTTATGGTCGGAGCGGCAGAGGTTGAGGTGGACACCCTCACAGGCGAGGTTGAGGTTCTTAACTACTACGCGGCAGTTGACTGCGGAACTCCCATCAACCCCAATCTTGCAAGAGTTCAGGCAGAGGGCGGTATACTTCAGGGAATCGGCATGGCGCTGTCCGAGAACATTACGTACACCGAGGACGGAAGAGTTTGCGAAAACTCCTTTATGCAGTATAAGATCCCCTCAAGAATGGATATCGGCAAGATCCACGTTGCCTTTGAATCAAGCCACGAAAAGGCAGGCCCCTATGGCGCAAAGTCTATCGGCGAGGTGGTTATCAACACTCCCCTGCCCGCAATTGCGGATGCTGTTCACAACGCGGTGGGCACGAGATATTACGAACTGCCCATCACACCCGAGCAGATAGCAATGGCGAAAAAGTAAAATATCACCAATAAAAAAAGGGGTCGCTGCGTTAAAATCAAGGCATCTTGGCTTCCACCTTTTAGTCGTGCTAAGCCCAGACTCCTCATCCACCGCAAGCGGTCCCCCTTCCCCCAGGGGAAGGCAAAGGAGAATAAATGTCTGATTTCAAGTTTGATTATAATATAAGCGAAAGCTTTGACCGCGCGGCGTTTGACGCCACAATAGAAAAGCTTGACTCTCACACTCCGCCCCTTGAAAAGGGCGAGAACGTAAAAGAGGACGACGGAAGCGAAATGCAGTTTTATTATCTGGACGGCAAAAAGCTTGCCGTTCATATAGTTGACTTTCTTGACCTTGTGTACGTTACAAGCGAGTTTGACGCGGCAGAATATTTAAAGTAATGAAAAGAGCACCCCGCAGGGTGCTCTTTTTATTTGGAAAAGCAAATTCATCTGAATCACGTAATTTGATATTGTAGGGACCGGCGTCCTCGACGGTCCGTTCAAAACGGGCGTTCAAAGCCCCACTACGTATTAAACGCAAATCAACCGCTGTCCCGTAGGGCGGGGGCTTGCTCCCGCCGCCCTATAACACAATCATACATTTTATATCTGTTATGTTTGTTAATGCTTCATTACGGCGGGAGTAAACCCCCGCCCTACAGCTCTTGATGCAATATTTACTTTTTCAGCGGGACGTCGAAGGCGCCGTCCCCTACCGTATTGAACGCCCTAAAAACAAAAATCCTGCAGACATCTCAAGGACACCTGCAGGACTCTTCTTATATTTTCTGTGCGTTTTTTTCGTCCTGGGGATTTCGCTCTCTGCGCGCGGGGTTCCCCGAAACGAGCTTGTCGAGTTTTGGGGGTTCGCGCGGAGAGCGACCAAGGGGTACCCCCTTGGAATCCCGGTGGGCAATAGGTGTTCCGTTCGCGCGGCGAACGTCTTAGGGCGCCGCCCTAATAACCCGCGACCTTTTCATAAAAGGTCGATAAAACGCGCCTTTATGACAGCGGTCAATGAAGACAGCTATCACTTCATATACTTATCAAGGTTAAACTGCTCGCCGCAGCCGTAGTTTTCGTAAACGTAGTCGATATCCTTATCGCCGCGTCCGGAGAGACAAACGAGGATGGAGCCCGACTTGTGCTCCTTAGCGTACTTGATCGCATAAGCAACGGCGTGGGAGGATTCGATTGCGGGGATGATACCCTCAAAGCGGCTGAGAAGGAAGAACGCTTCCATTGCCTCCTCGTCTGTTACTGCCTCATAATGAACTCTGCCCTGATCGCGGAGATATGCATGCTCGGGGCCAACGCCGGGATAGTCAAGTCCGCTGGCAATGGAATATACGGGCAGGGGCTCGCCCTCCTCGTCCTGAAGAACGTAGCTATCAAAGCCGTGGAGACGTCCCTTTGTGCCAAACTTCATTGTTGCCGCGTGGTC
>JAZQVW010000094.1:0-33171 GCA_045632025.1 Candidatus Avispirillum sp.
TGTAGCCGTCGGGCATGATCATGGGACGGATATACTTGATTGTATAGTCGATACCCCACTGGCATCTTTCGTCCTTCCAGTAGTCAGAATGAGGCTCAATGGAAACTACGCCGTTGTAGTTCTTTGTGTAGAGCATATCCATAACTGCGCCCCAGTTTGTCTGGTCAAGGCCTGCGGGCGGATCATCATAGCGAACGCCGTCAATGTAAAGAGAGCCCTTGATGTGGAAGTGGAATATCTTGTGGCCCCAATCGCGGATCTCGCGGAGGTAGTTTCTGTCGCCGCCGTGAGCGAAGCAATGAGAAACGTCGTACTTGATACCAAGCTCGGGAATAGCACCGAGAACGATCTCCCATTCCTTATCGCTGTAAACGAAGTTGTTCCAGCCGCAATTGTAAACTGCGATCTTTACACCCTTGGGACGAGCATATTCAACAAGCTCAGAGAAATATTCAATAGCCTTCTGGAGATTGTCATAGTAAGAAAGAGCTTCAACTCTGTTGCAGCCGCAGCAGAATACGGGACAACCCATAATGCCTGCCGCATCAATACAATCCTTATCCTCGCTCATCATCTGAGGATTGATGCTGCCATCCTCATTAAGACGCATTGCGCCCCAACGTCCAACGGATGCAACGGGAAGACCGTACTTCTCGCTGAGAGCCTTTGTTTCGGGAGCAAGCTCCAAAAACTTCTTGCTATCGGAATAGAAATTGCAGCAGAATTCAACTGCATCAAGACCAAGATCCTTTGCATACTGGAAGCATTCTTCCTTCCAGCCTGTGATAATACCAAGTTTCATTTTTGCCTCCTGATTTTTTATTTTGTCGGCACGGTTATCTTATCTGTCCGTCGCCGTTTATTACGTATTTTGTTGTCGTAAGAGCCTCAAGACCCATAGGACCTCTTGCATGAAGCTTCTGAGTTGAAATGCCGACCTCAGCGCCAAGTCCGAATTCTCCGCCGTCTGTAAATCTTGTTGAAGCATTTACGTAAACGCAGGAGGAATCGATTCGCGCTGTGAAATATTCAGCCGAGCTTCTTGACTCCGTGATGATAGCCTCGCTATGTCCCGTGCTGTAATGATTGATATGCTCAACCGCCTCGGAAAGAGAGGAAACCACCTTTATTGCAAGAATATAATCGTTATACTCCGTTTCAAAATCCTCCTCAGTTGCGCTCTTGCATCCGATGATCGCCACCGTTTTCTCGCATCCGCGAAGCTCTGTTTCGCCAAGGGCTTCCTTTAATACGGGAAGGAATTTTCCCGCAACGTCCTCGTGCACAAGAAGAGTTTCAATAGCGTTGCAAACGGAGGGACGGGAGTTTTTAGCATTTACCGCAACGCTGACAGCCTTATTCAGGTCAGCATCGCTGTGAACGTACAGATGGCAATTGCCAGCGCCCGTTTCAATAACGGGAACCTTGGAATTCATAACGACGTTCTGAATAAGTCCCTTTCCGCCGCGGGGAATGAGCACGTCAAGAACACCTCTCTGCTCCATCATAACAGAAGCGCCCTCGCGCTCTGTCATTTCAATGAGAGAAACTGTTTCCTCGGGAAGTCCGCAAGCTCTCAGCGCCTTTTTTGCACAGGAAACGATAGCCATATTGGAGCGAAGGGCTTCCTTGCCGCCGCGAAGAACTGCCGCATTACCGCTTTTCAGGCAAAGGCCTGCGATGTCTGCGCTGACGTTGGGACGAGCCTCGTATATAACGCCGACTGCGCCGAGAGGAACACTTATCTTCTTTATCTCCATACCGTTGGGACGCTTTGTTACAGTGCCTCCGCCAATAGGATCGGGAAGCTCTGTCAGCTTAAGGAGCGCCGCTACGATACCTTCTATTCTCGCCTTTGTGAGAGTCAGTCTGTCGCACATAGCCTCGCTTGTGCCGCGCTCTCTTGCCGCATCAACGTCTGCCGCGTTTTCAGCGATGATATATTCCGTGTTTTTTACAAGCTCCTCGGCAAAGGAGGAGATGACTTTATTTTTCAGGGCAGTGTCTGCAAGAGCGATCTCGCTTGATGCCTTCTTCGCTCCAAGGCAAACTGCCTCAACGTATTCTCTTATGTTCATTTTGCCACCTTAGGATCAAAATAGGTTCCGATCTTTTCACCGTCAAGAATGCTGTAAAGCTTTAAGGGGTCGCGTCCGTTCATAATGATCATGGGGATCCCCTGCTCACCTACGATTCCTGCAGCCTTCAGCTTGGTTGACATACCGCCTGTGCCGCGGTCTGTTCCCGCACCGCCTGCAAAGCCGAGGATAGTGTCGTCAATCTTCTCAACTCTTGAAATAAGACGGGCATTGGGATTCTTTCTGGGGTCGCTGTCGTAAAGACCGTCAATATCAGTAAGATTTATAAGCAAATCAGACTCACAAACCGTTGCTACGTAGGCAGAAAGCGTGTCGTTACCGCCAAACTGAAGCTCTTCGGATGAAACAGAGTCGTTCTCGTTTACAATAGGCACACATCCGAGAGAAAAAAGAGTGCCGAAGGTGTTCTTTACAAGCTCAAGTCGATGGCTGTCGTCCACAACGTCCTTTGTCATAAGGATCTGACCGACGCTGTGTCCGTATGATGCGAAAAGACGCTCATACAAACGCATCAGCTCTGTCTGTCCAACAGCCGCAAGAGCCTGCTTTTCAGCAAGGCTTCTCTTCTGCATGGGAAGTCCAAGCTTGCTGGCGCCCGCCGCAACCGCGCCGGAGGACACGAGAACTACCTCTTTGCCCGCATTTTTCATATCGGAAAGAACTCTTACAAGAGCCTCTATTCTGCGGATATTAAGTCTGCCTGTCTGCGCGTGAGTCAAGGTTGAAGAGCCTATTTTAACAGTTATTCTGTTGCATTCATGTATATTTTCCATTTTCTTATTGAAAAGACCTCTATGTTACAAAAAATTTAAAGCAAAACTATTTATTTTTATTTCTTTATATATTATAATATAATGAATAATATTATAATTGGGTATACTGTTATTTTGATTATAACACTATTTGCCCGATTTTCAAGAGAATTTTATAAATTTTTAAGGAGCGTACATAAAACCATGGAAAAGAAAAGATATGATCTTGAAATAGCTGACGTTGAAATGGCTATCATATCAGATGAAAGAGAAGAATTCGTTATGCGTCTTGCAAACGAGCTTGACTCCTCTATCAGATATCTTCTCAGACACAACAAGCGCTGCTCTAAGCTTGATGCTGCAATTCTTTGCGCGCTTGATTACTCCAGCGACAAGATGAAGGCTGAAAAGAGAGTTCGCAATCTTGAAGCACAGGTTGCTCTCTACGATGCAAACATCCGCCGCCTCAGAGAAGAGGTTGCTCGTCTTAAGGGCGAAACATACGTTGGACCTGCAGTTGCAAAGGACGAGCCCGTTGACGAGGACGTTGAGGACCTTAAGGCTATCGACGGTGCAGAGGAAGCTGTAGAAGAAGCTCCCGCAGCTCCCGAAAAGACAGAGGAAAAGGCTGAGATTGCAGTTCAGCTCGGCATCGAGGAGGTTGCTCCCGCTCCCGCTGAGGAAAAGAGAAGCGATACATTCCGCCGCCTTGACGAGCTTATCACTCGCCGCGCGATCGAAGGCGATAAGCCCGAAACAGAAAGAGAGCAGAAGCTTCGCCAGATCGAAAACCTTCTCAGAAATAAATAATTTGTTGACTTGGTGAAAGGAACTTTCATGAACAACAAGCCTGAGCTTCTTGCTCCCGCAGGCAGCTTTGCAGCCCTTGAAGCAGCAATTGAGGGCGGAGCCGATGCCGTTTATTTCGGCGCATCCCAATTCAATGCCAGAATGAGAGCAGGAAATTTTGACGACGAGGAGGCACAGCGCGCAATAAAGCTTTGCCGCGCCTACGGAGTCAAAAGCTATATCACAATGAATATCCGCATTTTTGACCGCGAGCTTACAGAGGCTCTTGAATTGGCCAAAAAGCTTTATACGTGGGGAGCCGACGCGCTTATTTTAGCCGATAACGGTCTTGCCCGCGAAATCAAAAGAATACTTCCCGATTTTGAGATCCACGCCAGCACTCAGCTTTCAGGCCACACCGTCTCCGATGCACAGGCCCTTCGCCATGCAGGCTTTTCAAGAATGGTCTGCCCCCGAGAGATCTCGAAAAAGGAGCTTTTCCACCTTTGCGAAAATTCTCCCGTTGAGATCGAAATGTTCGTTCACGGAGCATATTGCGTTTCCTTCTCAGGCCAGTGCCTTATGAGCGCCGTTATGGGCGGAAGAAGCGGAAACCGCGGCAGCTGCGCTCAGCCCTGCAGACAGCCCTATTCTCTTGACGGCAAAAAGGGATACCCCGTCAGCCTTAAGGATATGTGCCTTGCAGGCCACGTCACAGACATCATCGCCTCCGGCGTTGCCTCCCTTAAGCTTGAAGGCAGACAGAAGCCTCCGGAATACGTTTACGGCGTTACAAAAACCTATCGCCGTCTCCTTGACGAGGGCAGAAATGCAACTGATGCGGAGATCGAATACTTAAAGCAGCTTTTCTCCCGCCAGGGCTTCTCCGACGGATATTTCGCAAAAAATCCGAGAAATATGCTCGGCGTTCGCACGCTTGAAGAGTTTAACGCAAGCGATAAAACTGCTTTTGAGGGTCTTAAACGAAAGGTTCCTGCCGACGTTTCAATAGAAGCTCGCGTTGGACAGCCTCTTAAGTATACAATGACAACCGAGCATCACAGCGCAACCGTTTACGGAGACATGGTAAACGCGGCCGAGTCCGTTGCCTCTATGAGCGAAGACGATGCCCGCGCCTGTGCCGCAAAGCTTGGCAATACTCCCTTTGTGCTGCGCAAATTTAATATAAGCTGTGATGAAAACGCCTTTATCTCCCGCTCAATGCTCAACCGCCTCAGACGAAGCGCGGCGGAGGAGATCGAATGCGGCGGCATAAGAAATGCCGAGGGCGTTAATGCAGAATATAAAAAGCCGAGAGCGACGACGGCAAACAAAATGGTGTTCACCGCGGAATTTGCCCATCCCTCTCAGATCCCCGACCGTGCTGCCGACTTCTTCGAGGAGATATTCCTCCCCTCAGGCCGCCACACGGGCTACACTCCCATCCTGCCCCCTGTTAATTTTGATCTGCAGAAGGATCATTACCCCGAGAGCGGCAGAGTTATGGTAAACACAACAGGTCAGCTCTATGAAGCCAAAAAACGAGGACTTTCTCCCGTTTCATCTCATAGAATAAATGCGTTCAACAGCGCAACAGCTTCTGTTTCACGCGAAATGGGCGCAGAATGGACTATCATCGCACCTGAGCTGACCGCACCTCAGATAAGAGATATTGCAGATGAAAGCAAAACTGCCATCATATACGGCAGATTGCCTCTTATGACTCTTTATCGCTGCGCTATCTCAGACGGAGGCAAAAACTGCAAGAAGGACGGCGAGGGCTTCGCACGAGGCGAGGGCAGCACCTATTGCAAGAGCGCAATAGTGGACCGCAAGGGCGTTTCCTTCCCCATAATCGCACTGCCTGATTGCACAAATATAGTTTATAACAGCGTTCCCGTTTATATGGCAGATAAGAAAAAAGAGCTTTCTGCTATGGGAATCTCACGCGGACATTTTATCTTCTCCACCGAAACAAGGGAGGAATGCGAGGATATCATCCGCAGATATATGGAGGGACTCCCCGCACCGAGCGGAGTCAGCTTCACAAGAATCCAATCATAATAAGTCGAGGACAAAATGGAAAAGATCAGAGTTAAATACCTCAGCGACAAGGTTGAAAAGCTTTGCTACGTTGACGGAAAATCCGACTGGATAGACCTTAGAGCAGCAGAAGACGTTGAAATGAAGGCAGGCGAATTCCGCCTTATCCCTCTCGGCGTTGCAATTGCGCTTCCTAAGGGATATGAGGCGCATATCGTTCCCCGCTCCTCCACATACAAGAACTTCGGCATCATCCAGACAAATCATATGGGCGTTGTTGACGAAAGCTATTGCGGCAACGGCGACCAGTGGTTTATGCCTGCATATGCCCTGCGCGACACAAAGATCATGGCAGGAGACAGAATCTGCCAGTTCCGCATTATGGAGCATCAGCCCACTCTGGTTTTTGAAGAATGCGACGATTTAGGCTCTCCCGACAGAGGAGGGATAGGTTCAACAGGCAAAAGATAAACCTTTTGCCTGTTGAGCAATGCAGAATGCTGAATGTAGAATGTTGAATTGTTTTTGCATTCCGGCTTCTGCTGTAAATTGCTTTTTGCCCGAGGAAAAAAGCTACCGTAATTCTGCATTCTGCACTCTACATTCTGCATTTTATAAAAGGAACTTTTATGAATAACGTTATCCTCGCCTCAGGCTCACCGAGACGACTTGAAATACTTACAATGGCAGGCTACAATTGCAAGGTCATAAAGCCTGAAACAGATGAAAATATAGAATATGCCTCAGCCGACGAATACGTTGCAGAGCTTTCCCGAAGAAAGGCTGCAGAAATTGCCGAAGACAACGAGGGCTGCATCATTGCTGCAGACACAGTCGTTGTCCTTGACGGAAAGATCCTCGGCAAGCCTGCCGACGAAAGCGATGCCACGGCTATGCTTTCCGCCCTCTCCGGCCGCCGGCACTCCGTTTTGACCGGCTTTACAGTCCGCCGCGGAGATAAGGCGCACACCGAGGTTTCCGAAACCAAGGTTGTTATGAGAGCCATCACCGAAGCGGAAATAAAGGAATACGTTAATAGCGGCAACCCCATGGATAAAGCAGGCGCGTACGGCATACAGTGCGCCGCAGGAATGTTTATAGATAAGATAGACGGCGACTACTACACGGTTGTCGGTCTCCCTCTCTGCCGCATTTCAGTTATACTCAGAGAACAATTCGGTATCACACCCGAGCTTTAATAGATAATAGGACATTTAATATAAACGACAAAAGAAAGGTTTGGTTTTAATATGGGAAGAAGCATCGGAATCGATCTTGGCACCGCCAATACCATAGTTTACGTTAAAGGCAAGGGCATCGTTCTTCGCGAGCCCTCCGTTGTTGCAATAGAAGAAAGAAGCAAAAAAGTTGTTGCCGTTGGTAACGAGGCTAAGCTTATGCTTGGCAAAACTCCCGGCTCCATCGTTGCGATGCGCCCCCTTCAGGACGGCGTTATTGCAGAATTCGACTTTACGACCGCTATGCTTCGCGACTTTTTCAAGAAGGCTGCAGGCTCAAGCCTTTTCAGCGGCCCCAGAGTTGTAGTTTGCGTTCCCTACGGCGTTACAGAGGTTGAAAAGAGAGCCGTTGAGGACGTTACTCTTGAAGCAGGCGCTCAGAAGGTTGCCCTCATTGAGGAGCCTATTGCGGCTGCTATCGGAAGCGGACTCCGAGTTGAGGACGCACGAGGCAGTATGATAGTTGACATCGGCGGCGGCACCACCGAGGGTGCAGTTCTCAGCCTTGGCGGTATCGTTCTTTCAAAGTCCCTTCGTATCGCAGGTGACGAGCTTGACGAGGCTATCGTTAACTACATCAAGAAGAAGCATAATATACTTATCGGCGAGGTTACAGCCGAAATGCTCAAGAAGAAGATCGGAAGCGTTCACCCCGCAGTTGACAGAGGATATATGGAGATCCAGGGAAGAAACCTTCTCAACGGACTTCCCGCAATCATCAACGTCAGCTCCGTTGAGATCAGAGAGGCTATGCACGAGCAGATCGTTCACATCATTGAGGCTATCCGCTCCACTCTTGAGAACACTCCTCCCGAGCTTGCGGCAGATATCTACGACAACGGTATTATGCTGGCAGGCGGCGGCGCGCTCCTTGGCGGTCTTGACGCTCTTATCTCCTACGTTACAGGCGTTAAGGTTACTATCGCAAAGAATCCTCTTGACTGCGTTGCTATCGGTATCGGCCACGTTCTTGAAAGCATGGGCGAGATCAGCGAATCCGTTCTTTTCAGAAATCGCGGAAGATAATTCAAATTTTTAAAGAAAGGTCAGCATAATAATGAGGGATTTTTTCAGAAGTAGATTCTTCGCTGTTTTGGTTATAATCACCCTCTTTGCAACAATAGTGCCCTCAGTTCTTTATGCTATGGGCGTGGGCAATTATGCTCACAACGTCATCAACCAGACGCTTGCACCTCTCCAGAAGATGTTTGCTTACGTTACTGAGGGGATCGACGGATACGTTGCCTATTTCACAGAGTTTGACCGCATCGTTGCGGAAAATAACGAGCTGAGAGAAAAAATAAACGAGCTTGAGGATCAGGTCTATTCCGCAAAGGAAATAGAGGGCATGAACGAATGGCTCTTTAACTACCTTGAGCTGAAAAGAGAGCACACAGACTATGTTTTTGAGCCTGCTAACATCACAAGCAACGGAAGCGGCAACTATATGACCGTTTTCACCCTTGACCGCGGCAAAAACCATAATGTTGAGGTGGATATGCCCGTTATAACAAACGAGGGCATCGTTGGCTACATCGTTGAGGCGGGAAGCGACTGGTCTAAGGCTGTTACATTCCTTGAGGCATCAGCTTCCATCGGAGCTTATATAGAAAGAACAGGCGAATTATGCGTTATTGAGGGCGATCATTCCCTCTCAAGCGACGGCATATGCCGACTTAAATATCTGAGCGAGGACTCGGACGTTCAGGTTGGCGACAGAATACTTAGCAGCGGCTACGGAAGCGTTTACCCCAGAGGCCTCGTTATCGGCCACGTGACCGAGATCGAAAAGGATCCCTACAGCCGCTCCATTATCGCATACGTTACTCCTGCCGCAGCGCTTACCACCGATCTTTCTAAAATAATGGTTATCACAGACTATGAAACCTACTCAAAATAATCAGAACGGGGATAAGCAGCAGCCTGTTGTTCACCGTATGCCGAGGCGGTATACCCCCGACATAGACAGACTCGGAGCAAAAAGAGCACAGCCTGCGGCAAAAAAGCCGCCGCAGAAGAAGGCTCCCGCGCAAAGAAGCGCACCAAAAAAAGCAAGAAAAAGAACCACTCTTGCAGGAGCTATCCTTGCAGAGCTTGAGGAGCGCTTTGAGGGACTGACCATCGGCCTCCCCTTCACAGCAGAGCAGTTTGCCCGCGTCCTTATTTGCGCGGCGCTCATCATCTTCTTTGCAATTCTGCAAACAACTTTTTTTGCAAGATTTAAAATTTTCGGAGTTACTCCCGACCTTATGTTTGCTCTGACCGTTGCCATCGCCTTCTCGGAGGGCGAAAAATGGGGAGGGATCTGCGGACTTATCTCCGCCGTTGTTATAGACTCCCTCAGCGGCTACGGGCTTACTCTCCTTCCCATACTTTACGTTGCGGCAGGACTTCTTTGCGGACTTCTCGTGCGCGATTTCTTCTCAAACACGGCTCTTCCGCGAATCGCAGTTATAACCCTCTTCACCTTCGGGCGAAGCGTTATAACCCTTATCAGCGCATCATTCCTTGTTAATATAACCTTCGTTGAAATCCTTTCAACCATCGTGATTCCCGAATATTTTGCAACTGTTATTATGTCGGCGCCCGTTTATCTCATATCCTGGGCTTGCTTTATCCGATTCCATAAAACACGAGCAGAAAAAACGAGCTCGGATACACTTTATTGATCCGAAAACCAAAATTCTAAGAAAGGACGGGCAGGCAATTTATGAAGCGACGCGACCATCTCCTGCGATATATAGCCCTCGGCTTTATATTTATAGCAGTTTCCCTTGTTTATATTGCAAGACTTATCACCATACAGATTGCCAGCCAGGACTATTACACGGAATCTGTTGTTGATAAGACCTACACCAGAACCGTGCCTATTCAGGCGCAGCGAGGCGAAATATACGACCGAAACGGCAATCCCCTCGTTGAAAACGAATACACATATAATCTCTACCTTGACGGCGGAAGCTTTCCCAAGGCTAACGACGCAAAGAACGCCCTCCTCCTTGAATTGACTGAAAAGGCAAAGGAAATGGACGAGTTCGACGGCTTTAAGGAGCCTCGAGCAAAGGAAGCTTTCAAAATGGAGGACGGCAAGTGGACTCTGGACCAAAGCTTTATGGGAACGGTTTACGGAACGAGACTCTCCCGCCTTATGCAGGGACTTAATTTCACTCCCGACGATAAGGAAGACGGCGGCTGGACAAAGACAGATATTGGAGAGGTGCGCGATGCGCTCCTTCTCCGCTACGGCCTTGTTGATGCCGACGGAAACCAGCTCTATACGGAAGAGGAGCAAAAATTTCTCTTCAGCCTCAGACTTGATATGGAGCTGAAAAATTTCTCCTCCGTTGAGCCCTATACGCTTATAACAGACGTTTCCGTTGCCTTCATCTCCGCTATAACAGAGGGCGGACACAGAGGCTATAACATAAACGTTTCAGCCGAAAGAGTTTATTCCTATCCCGGCTATCTCTCTCACGTTCTCGGTAGAGTCGGCCACATTCAGGCCGAAAACGCCGACTATTATACAGAGCTTGGCTATTCTCTCAACGCCATCGTCGGAACCTCAGGCGCAGAAAAGTCATTTGAAGCATATCTCCACGGAACAGACGGAACTCTCGCTATCGTTGAGGACGAATACGGAAATATCGTCCGCACCTACGTTTTAAAGGAGCCTGTTGCAGGCCAGGACGTTTACCTCACCATTGATATCGATCTTCAGATGGTTGCAGAAACAGCACTGAAGAATAATATAGAAACCATCGTTGCGCAAGGTGTTGCAAGCGGAAACGAGCTTAACGGCGAGGACGCAAATGCAGGAGCACTTACCGCACTCAATTCAAAGACCGGCGAGGTTTTGGTTATTGCAAACTATCCCACGTATAATCTCGCAACCTTCAACGAGGACTATAAGGACCTCCGCGAGGACCCTGCAGCTCCCCTTTTCAATCGCGCTCTTGAGGGTATCTACGCCCCCGGTTCAACATTCAAAATCGGTATGGCGGCAGCAGCTCTTCAGGAGGAAATCATCACCCCCTGGACACAGATACGCGACGAAGGCGAATATCAGTACTACGCAGATTCGGGCTTTACTCCCGCCTGCTGGATATACAGCGCTAAATACGGGTACGGAACTCATGGCTGGATCAACGTTTCCAAGGCCATTGAGGTTTCCTGCAACTGCTTTTTCTACGACGTTGGCAGACAGCTGACCATCACAAGAATGAATAAGTATTGCAAGGCCTTCGGTCTTGGAGAAGCAACCGGTATAGAGCTTTCTGAAAAAACAGGAGTTTTGGCAGGACCCGCAGAAAGAGAAGAAAAGGGCGAGACCTGGTACGACGGTGATACCATTCAGGCTGCCATCGGCCAGTCTGATAACCTTTTCACACCTCTTCAGATAAGCAACTTCATTTCCTCCATCCTCAGCGAGGGCGACAGAATGAAGGCGCATATCCTTTATCAGGTCCGCGATTACGAGGGCAATATAACATATGAATTCGAGCCTCAGATCGTTGATTCCATCGAGATATCAAAAGAAAACTCTCTCGTTGTTAAAAACGCTATGAGAAGCGTTATCACAGAAGGCTCCGCAGTTCGTATCTTCGTAAACTATCCCCTTGCTATCGGCGGTAAAACAGGTACTGCTCAGGTTTCCTCCACAAGCTCCGATAATGCTATCTTTACGGCATTCGCTCCATTTGACGATCCTGAGATCGTTGCAACCTGCATTATCGAGCACGGTGCCAGCGGTACTGACGCGGGCTATTCCGTTCGCGACCTCTTCACATCCTACTTTGACGTTGACTATTCTCTTAACGGTGTTGCAGAAGAGGAAACAAACGATAATGACGGCGAAAACGAAACCACTCCCGAAACAAATGAAACAAATGAAGAAAATAACTGATAAAAAAAGAGCACTTGAGGCGGATAGCCGCCTTGCCGCTCTTTACCCCGATGCTCTCTGCTCGCTTGAGGCAAACGGCGACCCTTGGCGACTGCTGGTTATGGCTCGCCTCAGCGCTCAATGCACAGACGAGAGAGTGAACATAGTTTGCCGCGATCTCTTCAGAGAGCTTCCCAACGCAAAGGCAATGGCAGAGGCTCCCATTGAGCAGATCGAGGGACTTATAAAATCCTGCGGACTGTACCGCGGAAAAGCCAAAAGCATTAAAGAAGCATCACAAATAGTGATGGAAAAATATAACGGCGAGATTCCCTCCACCATGGACGAGCTGCTGGCTCTCCCCGGTGTTGGACGAAAGATAGCCAATTTGCTGCTTGGGGATATTTTCGGCCTGGGCGGCATCGTTGCAGACACCCATTGTATGCGTATCTGCGGACGACTGGGCTTTTTCCCCGAAGGGCAAAAGGACCCTCTAAAAACCGAAAGAATTATGGAAAAGCTAATACCGCGCGAAAACCAAAGCGACTTTTGCCACAGAATAGTGCATTTCGGCCGCGACGTTTGCCGCGCAAAAAATCCTCTCTGCGACGCTTGTTCTCTTGCGGACATTTGCCGACACTACGAGGATACATATAAATAAGGAAGAGGTCTATTATTTTGGCAAAGAAAGAAAAAAACTGCCGCCTTGGTAAGGTTGGCGGACAGGCGGTGCTTGAAGGAATCATGATGCGAAGCGGAGACAACGTTTCTCTCGCTGTTCGCAAGGAGGATAGAAGCATCGAGATCAAAAACAGCAAATTCGTTTCCATCCGCAAGAAGCATAAATGGATGAATATTCCTCTTCTTCGCGGTTGCATCAATATGGTTGAGATGCTTAAGCTCAGCTACGGCACATTGAGCGACAGCATGGATATGCTGGGGATTGATGAAACAGAGGACGAAACAAAGTTTGAAAAATGGCTCCGCAAGGTTTGCGGAGATAAGCTGATGACTATCATTATGGGCATTGCAATGGTGCTCTCCGTTGTCCTCAGCGTGGGACTTTTCGTTCTTCTTCCCAACTTCGTTGCAATGGGCGTTAATAAGCTTTACGGCCACCTCACAGGCGGCGGAGTTATTGCAAGCTTTCTGCAGAACGTTATCGCAGGCGTTGTGAGAATCATCATCTTCGTTCTCTATATGCTTCTCACGTCTCTTATGCCCGATATACGCAGAACCTTTGAATATCACGGAGCTGAGCACAAAACTATCGCCTGCTATGAATCAGGCGAAGAGCTTAACGTTGAAAACTCCCGTAAGCACAGCCGCTTCCACCCCCGTTGCGGTACAAGCTTCATCTTCGTTATGCTTATTATCTCCATCCTCGTTACAGCATTTATTGACTGGAACACATGGCCTAAAATAGCAATTATGCTTACAAAGATAGCTATGCTCCCCGTTATTGCAGGCGTTGGCTTTGAATTCCTTATGCTGGCAGGAAAGCATCCTAATTTCATCACAAAGGCTCTCTCCCTTCCCGGACTTTGGATGCAGCGCATCACAACAAAGGAGCCTGATGACAGTCAGCTTGAGGTTGCTATCATCGCAATCAAAAACGCTATGCCCGACGTATTCCCCGAGGTTCTTGAAACAAAGGAAGATGCTCCTGCGGAAAATGCCGAAGCAGAAATTGAAGGAGAGTCCGACTGTGACGCTCAGTGAGATCATAAAAGAGCTTGAGGCGGGGGGAGTTGAATCCCCCCGCTTTGATGCTTCTGTTTTAATAGAGCATTACGAGGGAAAGAGCCGCGCTATGCAGCTGGCATTCCCCGAAAGAGATTATACAAGCGAGGCTCTTGTAAGCGCTGTTTCCCGCAGAAAAAACAGAGAGCCCCTTCAGTATATTATAGGTGAATGGGAGTTTATGGGCTATCCCTTCAAGGTCTCCCCTGCCTGCCTTATTCCAAGAGCAGACACGGAGCTTCTTTGCTCCCTTGCTATTGAGCATCTGAAAAATAAGGAAAACGGCAGAATTGCCGACCTTTGCGCAGGCAGCGGCTGTATAGGCATATCAGCTCTTTGTGAATGTCCAAATTCTACAGGTGTTGCTGTTGAGCTGTACCCCGAAACGCTTGAAATATGCGCCGAGAACGCCTCTCTGAACGGCGTAGCAGACAGACTTGAGCTTATTCTCGGAGACGTTTGCGAAGACAACCTATGCGGAGAGTTTGACGTTATCGTTTCCAATCCTCCCTACGTTACAGTTGAGGAAATGGAGGATATCACCCCCGAGGTTTCACTTGAACCGCACCACGCGCTCACCGACGGCGGCGACGGACTTTCCATCATCAGAAGGATACTTGAAATATACCCAAAAAAGGTCAAGAAGGGAGGCATCCTCGCCATAGAATTCGGCTGGAAGCAGGGCCCCGCTATGCTTGAAATAGCATCATCCCTCGGACTTTACGCTCATATTCTGAAAGACACGGAAAACCGTGACAGAGTACTGTTAATTAAGCTTTAGTTATTAAAAGGGCACACAAATGTGTGCCCTTTTAAATTGGTCCTTTTTTGAAGTGGTACACAATCTTTAGCACCATTTGGAGCATAAATATTCAGTGCATAATTATTATTAACTGCAGATTTGACAAAAACTCCCGTGCCCAAAGAACTTATTACCCATTTATCCTGTAGTGTTTATAAAAATTCCGGACTTTTTACAAGCAATATATCATAAATTCTCTATGTGTGAACTAAGTATAGCAAATTCATTTTAATGTTTCTCCCCAACTATCATTTAAACATCTATTTTATTGAAAAATAATTAGGTTTATTATATAATGGGATTGTATAATAACACCGAAAGGAAGGGTTATCTATGAAAGCCAAAATGTATTTATCTCTTATAGCAGTATTGATACTGCTGACTTCATGTGTATACAATAAGCCGGGGCTTGCAGATACTGCCGAAAGCACCACTTACTCAGAACCATATCATACTGAAATCTCAGAAACCGAAAATAGTACTACACATATTGAAACATACACAGGGTTCGTTAAAGCAACCGCTGTAACTGTTATTAGTTGGTCAGAAGAACAAAATATATATGCAAACTATAAAAGTAAAGACTTACCCTATAAGATTGGCTTTGACGTCCACTCTTCATACGTAGCCTATTCCGATCCTTCTTATATAGATCCAACGCTTGATTATGTGGATGCTCAAACCGGAGCCTTAAACTTCACGTTGAGCGGTGTTTACGAGCTCAACGCCCCGTATTTATTCGGAAACGATTTTCACAGCTACACCCGCGAAGGAAAAGAAACGTCAGCAAATTCCGACAATGCGGGCGGATATTCAGGATATACTGTGGATAAATATGATGAGATAATAAGCGGAATAAACAAAAACGGATGTGAGTATGTGGTGTACAAAAGCAATACCCTCAGAAATTTCGCTTATGTTAAATTAGATGATCAATATGTCATTGGGTTTCATTGCAGCGATACGGATAAATTAATGTTCACAATTGAAAGCGTACAAACCTTGTCGTAACAAAACTAATATAAACAACAATAAAAGCTTACGCTGCCGCGTAAGCTTTTTATTATGCAATTATTTGGAAGCTACAAAGGTTGAGCCGAGAATGAGCACCGCTCCGATGATGCCGTATACAGACATAGGCTCGGAAAGAAGGAGAGCTGAGAGGATGATTGCAACGACAGGATCGATATAACTGAAGATCGCCGCTGTTTGCACGGGAAGCGCCTTAACAGATGCGAAATAAAGCGCATAAGCAAGGCCTGTATGCACCGCGCCGAGAACAAGAAGAACGATAATAGCCTTGGGAGTAAACGCCGCGGCAGTTATTTCCTCGGTCAAAAGTGTATAGGGCAAAATAGTTATGCCTGCAAAGAAAAGCTGGACGATGGTTATATCATATGAGGAAATATCCTTAAGCTTTTTATTAAGCAGAACCACCGACGCATAAAAAACAGCCGCGCCCGCTCCAAGAAGCATACCTCTCGCGCCAACGATGCCGTTTTCAACAACGCCCGACACAAGCACTATACCAATGAGGGCACAAGCAATACAAGCAAGCTTCTTTATTGTAAGCCTCTCCTTTAACACGAAGGGGGAAGCTATAATAACGAAAACGGGTGAAAGATAATAGAAAAGAGTTGCCGTTGCAACAGTGGTATAATTATAAGCCTCAAAAAGAAGTATCCAGTTTATGCCCATAAAGGCTCCGGAAAGAACGAGGGGTAACAGATTTTTCTTTATAGCCGCAAAATCGATCTTTGTTTTTGAAAAAAACATTACGGCAAGAAGGAAAAGAGTTCCCATAATTCCTCGCACAAAGGCGATAAAGCCCGAGGGGAGCGAAACGTGACGCACAAAAACGCCGATGGTGCCGAAAATAAACATTGCCAGGGTGATCTTCAATATGGCAATGCTTTTGTTTGAATTTTCTTTCATAGAAATCCTCTAAAAAATAATATACCCCATTTTAGCACACTAAAATGCTATTTTCAACACGATTGTTACTGTTTGCAACCTTTTCCTTGCAAATAATGGAAAAATGTATTATACTGATAGTTAGTACAAGTGAGGTATAAAAATATGGACGTTAATTATAAAAATAAAAAGCCCTATAACACAGCCAAGCTTCCTATAAGACAGCCCCTTTTTATGATGGGTCTTCTCACCCTTGTCAGCAAGATCGGAATGCCCAAGGTTCCATATAAAATAGAAAAATTCAATATGGAGGGGCTGAAGCCTCCCTATATTCTACTGAGCAACCATATGTATTTCGTTGATTTTCAGCTCTCCGCTATGGCAACCTTCCCTCACAGAGTTAACAACGTTGCCACAATCGACGGATACTATCGCCGTCCCTTTATTATGGAGCTTCTTGGATGCATCTGCAAGAGAAAGTTCACAACGGATATGCATCTGCTTCGCTCCATCCGCCACGTTCTGAAGAAAAACGGTGACGTTCTTTGTATGTATCCCGAAGCAAGATATTCCCCCGTTGGAACAACGGCAATTTTACCCGAATCTCTTGGAATGCTCCTTAAGCGCTCAGGCGTTCCCGTTGTTGTTCTGCTTCATCACGGAAACTATCTGCACACACCCTTCTGGAATTATCGCAAGCCCAGAAAGGTTCCGCTTTATACAACCATGACTCAGGTCCTCACAGCGGAGGACGTTGAAAAAATGTCCTACGAGGAGATAAACGAGGTGGTTACAAAGGCGCTGACCTATGACGAATATAAGTGGCAGGTTGAAAACAACATTCGCATCACAGAGCCTTATCGCGCAGAAGGGCTCCACAAGGTGCTTTACCAGTGCCCCGCCTGCAAGGCAGAGCATAAGATGGCATCTGAGGGCGCTGAAATATTCTGCCGCGAGTGCGGCAAGAGATGGGAAATGGATGAGCTTGGCAGACTGAACGCCAAGGAAGGCGAAACAGAATTTTCTCACGTTCCCGATTGGTATGAATGGCAGAGAAAAATGGTTCGCGAGGAGATCGAGCGCGGAGAATACTCCTTCTCCGACACGGTTGACGTACATTCTCTCCCCCGTTGTATGCGCTTTGAGCATCTTGGCGAGGCTAAGCTGACTCACGATGCCGAAACCGGCTTCGTTCTCGAAGGAGAGTACAGAGGCGAGCCTTACAGAATCGAGCGCAAGCCCCTTGGTATGTACGGTGTTCACATTGAATACGACTACTGCTACATCAAGCCTCTTGACTGCATTGATATTTCAACCGATAACGACTCCTTCTATTGCTATCCCACAAAGGAAAACGTTGTTACAAAGCTTTCTCTTGCAACAGAAGAGATCTACAAGATAGAAAAAGCTAAGGTTGACGCAAAGAAAGCGGCTCGCAAAAAAGCTTAATAAGCATTAAAAAAGCTCCCGATTTTCGGGAGCTTTTTATTTTTATTTGCTTTATCTTCAGTCTGCAAAATTATCTTGCAACCTCTTCCATAATGAAGGCTTCAAGAACGTCGCCTTCCTTAAGGTCGTTGAACTTTTCAAGACCGATACCACATTCGTAGCCTGTCTGAACTTCCTTAACGTCGTCCTTAAATCTCTTGAGAGAGGAGATCTTATCCTCGAAGATAACTACGCCGTCACGAACAACGCGGATATTTGCGCTTCTTGTGATGTAACCGTTCTGAACGTAGGAACCTGCGATAACGCCGATATTGGGAACTCTGATAGTCTGGCGAACCTCTGCCTGACCGAGAAGCTTTTCAACAAACTCGGGAGCGAGCATACCCTTCATAGCAGCTGTGATCTCTTCGATACAGTCGTAAATGATACGGTATGTTCTGATATCAACACCCTTATGCTCAGCAGAGTCGATCGCGCCACGGTCGGGACGAACGTTAAAGCCTACGATGATAGCATTGGATGCATCAGCAAGCATAACGTCGCTCTCTGTGATACCACCTGCAGCAGAGTGGATAACGCGAACGCGAACCTCGTCGTTGGAGATCTTTTCAAGGGACTGCTTAACAGCCTCAGCACTACCGCCAACGTCTGCCTTAACGATAACGTTAAGATCCTGAACACCTTCCTTGATCTGAGCGAAGAGATCCTCAAGGTTAACCTTAGCATTAGCCTTAAAGATTTCTTCCTTAGCCTTTTCCTTACGCTGATCAGCGAGAGTTCTTGCCATTCTTTCGTCTTCAACTGCGTTGAATTCGTCGCCGGACTGGGGAACCTCGGAAAGACCAATGATCTCAACGGGAACAGAGGGGCCTGCCTCCTTGAGAGCCTTACCTGTATGGTCTGTCATTGCTCTTACACGGCCAACGGATGTGCCTGCGATAACGATATCGCCGCCTCTGAGTGTACCGTTCTGAACAAGAACTGTTGCAACGGGACCGCGGCCACGATCAAGCTTAGCCTCGATAACGATACCCTTAGCACGTCTCTCGGGGTTAGCCTTATATTCCTTAACCTCTGCAATAAGAAGAACGCTTTCAAGAAGGTCCTCAATACCCATACCTGTTACAGCAGAAACGGGGATGCACATTACGTCACCGCCCCATTCCTCGGGAACGAGGTTATAATTTGTAAGCTCTGTCTTAACAGCATCGGGATTAGCTGTGGGCTTATCCATCTTGTTGATAGCAACGATGATCTCAACGCCTGCAGCCTTAGCATGGTTGATAGCTTCAACTGTCTGGGGCATGATACCGTCGTCAGCCGCAACTACGAGGATAGCAATATCTGTTGCCTGAGCACCACGGGCACGCATTGCTGTAAACGCTTCGTGACCGGGAGTGTCAAGGAATGTAATATCCTTGCCGTCGATATTAACTCTGTAAGCACCGATATGCTGTGTGATACCGCCTGCCTCGCCACGTGTTACGTTTGTGTGGCGGATAGCGTCAAGAAGGGATGTTTTACCGTGGTCAACGTGTCCCATTACGCATACAACAGGTGCTCTTTCTACCTGGTTTTCATCCTTATCCTCTTCCTCACTGAAGAGCTTTTCCTCGATAGTTACAACAACCTCGCGTGTAACCTCAGCGCCAAGCTCGTCGGCAATAAGGAACGCTGTATCAAAGTCGATGATCTGGTTAACAGTTGCAAGAGTGCCCATAAGCATAAGGCGCTTAACTACCTCTGCTGCTGTTACCTTAAGTCTGGATGCAAGCTCGGAAACGGAGATCTCATCAGGTACTGTGATCTTGAGAGTCTGCTTCTTCGCCTGCTGCTCCTTGCGGAGGCGCTCCATTGCGCTGTTTTCCTTGTTGCGGTTCTTGGAGGAACGCATATCACGAGTGTTCTGCTTCTTAAGCTTCTGCTTATTGGAGGAATTATCGTGACCGAAATCAGGCACAAATGTTTCAAGGCGCTCGTCGTACTTGGAAAGGTCTACAGAGCCTGCACGAGTGTCAACAACTCTTGTTGTACCTGTACGCTTACGCTCGTTTGAGGGAGCAGCTGTCTTCTGCTTCTGCTTACCCATTGTGGAAGCATCGGGGATATAGTTGCGATTCTGATTTTCAGAATTTCTGTTCTGCTGGAGAGCACCCTGAGGCTTCATATTGTTATTATTTCTTCTGTCGCGGTTATCCTGACGGTTGTCACGATTATCGCGGTTGTCTCTGTTTTCAAAGCGCTGGCCGCCCTGGCGGTTGTCCTGAGGACGTCCCTCGGGCTTACGGTCAGCAAAACGATCGTTACGGTCATTTCTCTGAGGTCTGTCCTGACGGTTGTCCTGGCGATTGTTATTCTGCTGATTCTGCTGAGGCTTAGCAGGTCTTTCTGTTCTCTGATCTCTGCCCTCAGCCTTCGCCTTAGCCTTTTCTTCTCTTGCTTTCGCCTCAGCCTCTGCTCTTGCCTTTGCCTGAGCTGCCATTCTCATAAGAGCGGCATCCTTTTCGGAATCAAGGGTTGCTGTTGCGATCTTGGGCTTAGCTGCCTCTTCAGCCTTTGCCTTAGCTTCTGCTTCAGCCTTTGCCTTAGCTTCTGCTTCAGCCTTTGCTTTAGCCTCTGCTTCAGCCTTTGCCTTAGCTTCCGCATCTGCCTTTGCCTTAGCATCAGCCTCAGCCTTTGCCTTAGCCTCTGCCTTTGCTTTAGCCTCTGCCTCAGCCTTTACCTTAGCCTCAGCCTCAGCCTGAGCCTTCTTTGCAGAAGGAATAGCTGTTTTACCGTGAACGTATCCCTCGATATCGGAGATCTGATTGTTCTTGGTCAGTGTATCTATAAAGAGGTTAAACTCGTCTGCTGCAAGAACTGTTGTTGTCTTCTTGCCGCCGAGGTTATTCTCTTCGAGAACTGCAATAAGATCCTTGCTCTTCATGTCAAGGTCCTTCGCAAGCTGATTGATACGGGACATCGGTGCTTGTGCCATATTTCTATCACCTTTTCCCCTCAAAATTAGGGGATCCTTTCGTCAACTTTATCGCTGAAGTGTTAGTTCTTCGATTTTTTGTGCCAAGCCCTTGTTCGTTATGGCGCAGGCGGCACAAAGTGAGCTCTTTCCGAGAGCATCGGAAAGCTCGGACATTGTGAGATCAAGCTTAATAAGCTTGACTTTATAAAAAGCGCATTTATCGGTAACCTGCTTTTCCGTTCTTGCAGAGGCATCGCTTGCAAGAATCATCAGATTGACCTTTGCGGAATTTTTTCTGATTGCGCCGATGGCAAGCTCGCTTCCGCATATAGCGGCGCGGGATGCCGCGCAAAGTCCTAAATATTTGCTGAGCTGAGCCTTCATTTATTCTCAGCCTCCCATGCGACGATCTCCTCTTCAAGGGCTGCAAGCAGCTCCTCGGGAATCTCGCACTCAAGATTTGTTCTGAATCTGTTTGCCTTTCTCGCCTTCTTGAAGCACTGAGAATTTTTGCAAACGTATGCACCGCGGCCGCTCTTCTTGCCTGTGAAGTCAAGAGAGACCTCGCCCTCGGGGCTTCTTACAACGCGGATGAGATCCTTTTTATCAAAGGACTGTCCGCAGCCCGTGCATTTTCTCTGGGGAATCTTTTTAACCTTAGGGGCTTTGTTTGCGCTCACGATCAGTTACCCTTGATGTCGATCTTGAAGCCTGTAAGTCTTGCAGCAAGACGTGCATTCTGGCCTTCCTTACCGATCGCAAGAGAAAGCTGATCTGCGGGAACTACAACGGATGCGCTTCTTTCACCAACGATCTCAACGCTTGTTACCTCAGCAGGAGAAAGTGCTGCTGCGATAAACTCTGCAGGATCCTCGGAATATTCGATGATATCGATCTTCTCGCCTCTGAGCTCGTCTACGATCTCAGCAATACGGCGGCCTCTTTCACCGATACATGCACCGATAGCCTCAACGTTTTCATCTCTGGAGTAAACAGCGAGCTTGGAGCGGCTGCCTGCCTCACGGGAGATATTGTGGATGATAACTGTGCCGTCCTGAATTTCAGGAATCTCCATCTCGAAAAGACGCTTAACAAGATTGGGATGAGTTCTGGAAAGAGTTACGATGGGACCTGCCATGCTCTCTCTCTTAACCTCTGTTACGAATACCTTGATTCTATCGCCAACCATAAATGTTTCGCCGGGGATCTGCTCGCTTTCGGGAAGAACTGCTTCGCTTGTGCCTGTATCGATAACGATAGCGCCCTCGGAGTCAGCGGTCTTAGTAACAACGGCTGTAATAACCTCCTCGCGCTTCTTCTCGTATTCGCGGATCATGCTGGAGCGCCCTGCCTCGCGGATACCCTGAATGATAACCTGCTTTGCTGTCTGCGCGCTGAGACGGCCGAAGAGCTTTGTCTTAACTTCCTTCTCAACTACGGAGCCGATAACGTGACGGCGGCTGATAGCCTTTGCATCCTCAAGAGAGATCTGAGTTGCGGGGTCTTCAACGACCTCAACAACGTCCTTGCACTCGTAAACCTTAACGTCCTTCTTTTCAGGGTTGATAACAACGCGAACGTTTGCTGTGCCGTACTCCTTCTTGAAAGCGCTGATAAGAGCTGCTTCAACCTTTTCTATCATATAAGCCTTCGGGATACCCTTGGTTTTTTCAAGGAGATCAAGGGCATTGAAAAATTCCTGATTCATTTTTACTATTACCTTTCTATGAAGATTATATTTAAATTACCAATCGAAAACTGTTGCAAGCTTAGCGCAAGCGGACTTTTCAAGAGTTACCGCCTCGCCTTCCACGTCAAGAGTGAAGGTTTTATCATCGGCTGCCGCAAGAATACCTGTAAGCTTCTTCTGACCGTTGATAGGAGCGTAGAGCTTAGCCTCAACCTTTTCGCCCAGGCAATATTCATAATGCTCGGGACGGCTGATGGTTCTCTCAACTCCGGGAGAGGAAACCTCAAGTCTGTAAGCTACCTCGATGGGGTCTGCCTCATCGAGAACGGGGTCGATAGTTCTGTGCATCTTTTCGCAGTCGTCAATATCGATGCCTTCTTCCTTGTCGATAGTGATACGGAGCACCATTTCAGCGCCCTCCTTCACGTATTCAACGTCCCAGAGCAGATAGCCGAGCTCATCAGCTATAGGCTCAAGAAGATCGCGGACTGTTCCTGCAATGTTTTTCTTCTGTTTTTCCATCGTTACCTCTTTCAAAAACAATTTTAAAACAAAGAGTGGGTTCTTCTGAAACCCACTCCTTTAATCTTAATATTCTTTCTATAATGCAGTATATCATGATGCAAATAAAAAATCAATAGTTTTTGAAAAATATTTTATTACCAGCGTATGGGAGGATAATATCCTCCCATACGGAAACAAAAAAGCCGACCTTTTTCGGTCGGCTTTTATGCAAATTAATAGCAAGCAACGGCGTCCTTATAGAACTGATCCATTTCTTCCTTTGTGGAGAAGTTTGCTACGTACATCTGGTTACCCATAGCGCCTGCAAGAGCCTCGGGGATTCTTTCAACCATCTTCATATTTGCGCCGTACTTAGCCATAAGAGCGTCGTGGTCAAGAACAAAGTTCTTGCCGTCGCGGCGGCCTGCGTATGCACAGTAGAAGTGCTCGCCCTGGGGCAGCATTGTGGAGCCGTATGCGATCATATCAGCCCAGATCTTATATACGTTTGTGGAGTTTGCAAAGTTGATCATATCAGGTGTGAAGCCACCACAGGGACGCATATTAACCTCAAGCGCGATAACGTCGCCTTCCTTACCAAGGCCTTCCTGGTCCTGTGTGAGACGGAAGAACTCAAAGTGAACGAAGCGGCTCTTTACGCCGAAGCTCTTAACTGTTGCGCGGCCTGCTTTTCTTGTATCCTCGGGAAGATCCTTAAGGATATAGTAGCAGCTGTTGTCCTGATTATTAACGATATCCATAATGGAATCGGGTGTTACGTTACCTGTTTCGAAAATGGGGTTGCCCTCACCGTCGATGATAGCGTCGTAGGAGTTAACAGTTGCGTGAACGAACTCCTCCATGATGTAGGGAACTTCCTTGGGATAGCTTTCGTAGAAGCTTACGAGGTCCTCATCGCAGGAGAGCTTATATGTAGCAGCTGCGCCAACGCCGTTATCGGGCTTAACAACAACGGGATAGCCAACCTTATCAAGGAACTCTCTGCAGCCCTCAAGGGACTCAACGATGTAGTAACGAGCAACGGGAATACCTGCCGCCTCGTAGTAAGCCTTCATCTTGGACTTGTTCTTGATACGCTCCATATCAGATGCCTGGAATCCGCTTGTGATGTTGAAGTCTGTGCGGAGCTGAGCATCCTTCTCAAGCCAATACTCGTTATTGGACTCAAGCCAGTCGATCTTACCGTACTTGAATGCAAAGAATGCAACTGCGCGGTAAACCTCATCGTAGTTTTCAAGGCTGCCAACCTTGTAGTATTCGTTAAGGCTGTCTCTGAGCTCGGGCTTAAGCTCATCGTAGGGAGCCTCACCGATACCGAGAACGTTCATACCATTGTACTTCAGCTCCTTGCAGAACTGCCAATAGTTTGTAGGAAAGTTTGGTGAAATGAAGATAATGTTTTTCATTGATTAAACCTCCAAAAGTTTGGGAATGAAATATTCAACCTGCTTATACCACCAGTCCCAGTCGTGAGCAACGTCGTTGCCCCAAACGTCAACCCAGATGTTGATGCCCTTGGAATTGAAGATATCACGCAGGCGGATTGTTGAATCGGGGATCTCCCACGCGCCTGTACCAACGCAAACGATACCGCGGCCGCTGTTATACTTTTCAATATAGGGGTGGTCATCAACCATATTTGCCATATAGTGAACGGGAGAGTTTGCATATACAAGCTCATCCATATAGCCGCCGAAGCCATAGTTTGAATCATAGATGCCGCTGAGAGCAAGTGTTCCGCGAACTGTGTCGGGGAAGCGGAGGAAAAGGTTGAGCGCGTGTGTTGCGCCAAGGCTGCAGCCGAAGGTTGCAACGTCCCATCTGCCTGTCTTCTCTCTGAGCATAGGAATCGCTTCGTTTATAATATAGCTTACCCACGCTTCATGACGGCGGATGCGGTCGTAAGCGGGAGTATAGTTATTAGAATATGTTTCCTTGTCGATAGTATCGATTGCAAGGATAGTTACGAGGCCTGCCTCAATGTAGGGACCCCAATAATCTGTCATCTTGAAGTTTTCAAAGTCAAAGTAGCGTCCGTCCTGGCAGGGGATGAAAAGAACGGGCTTGCCGCCGTGACCGTAGAACTTACATTCCATATCTCTCTGAAGGGCGTTGGAATAAGTTTTAATGTACTGTGTTTCCATTGTATTCTCCTGAATTACTTATACAAAAGTGTGTTTATAACAAAGGGAAGCTGCTTTTCCCAGCTTGCCTCGCAGTGCTCACCACGAGGAACAACGCGAAAATTGAGAAATACTCCCTTTTCAAAAAGCATAGACGCCACCTTATGGAGGCGCTTTGCCATATTTTTGTGATTTGCCATTTCTTTTGAGCCATAGTCCATATAAATAACCGTTTCAGGCTTAATAACGGACTCTGCAATAAGGCTGTCTATCTCCTGGGGCGCAACCCATACGGAGGGAGAAAGACAAGCGGCGCGGCTGAATACGCGATTATATTTCAGCACCGCATAAAGGCTCATAAGTCCACCCATTGAGCTTCCTGCAATAAAGGTGTTGTTTCTGTTTTTGATGGTAGGATAATGCGCGTCAACAAATGGCTTGAAAACTCTTACAAACCATCTCATTGTCAATTCGCCCTTGCCCTCAACGTAGCCAACGGAGGGACGTCTGAAGGAATAGGGAGAATATTCCGAAAGTCGGCCGTTGTTGGGAGAGTGATTGCACTCAACTGCAGCAACGATAAGCGGAACGTCATTTTCCTCAAGATATTTAAGCATTCCCCAGCTTTTACCATAAGTCGCATCCTCGTCGAAGAACACGTTATGTCCGTCAAACATATAAAGAACGGGATATTTGCCCGGCTTATCGGGGCAATAAACATAAGCAAAGCGGGGCTCATCCCCTGTGAGATGCGGCAGAGTTACCTCAAACTTATCTATCATAACATACTCCTTTAAACAAAAGTCAGTATATCATACCCTGCAAGGGGCATAAGCTATGCATAAAAACAATGCACCAATTGCCGCGCGGGATAAGAAGCATCGCAAAAATATATTACGATACTTTATTCTACTAAATTTGTTTACAAATTTCAACTGTTTTTGCAATTATTATCAACATAATGCAAACTTTTGTGCAAAAAACGACTGTTTTCAATTCAAATGCTTTCTTTTTCAAGGAAAGTAAAGCGGCTGACAGTCTTGCCTTCAAATTCAACGGTTTCATTCCACATTGAAGCGGGGCGCACCCAATATTTGCCGTTTTCAAGACTTCTGTAGACAACCATTTCCTCAAGGGTTTCGCTGTGAAGTGCTATATCCACGACCTCATACATTCCGCCCTTGAAATGGCGGTAAATTCCTTTTTTGATCTCCATATTACATCTCCCTTTTCTTTTTTATCCGCCTTTTATAAAAAAGGCGGCAGGGTGTGGGGCGGCGCCCCACGTAATTTAATATAAAAGTAATTTAATACAAAAGAGGAGGTTGCCCTCCTCTTTTCATATTGTTTTAGCTGTGAGCTTAATGATCTTTGCCATATTATCGGGCTGGACCTTTGCTTCGTGCGCCGCCTTATTTCGGCGGATAGCTCCGCACTTGGTGCATTTATGGATAATGATATATCCTTTTTTTGCATCCGGAACGGCAGAAACAGGCTCCATCAGCGCCATACACTCGCTTGCGCGGTCTCCCGGATTTTCGTCCAGATGGCGTGACCACAGACAAAAGGGGCAATGATTTCTTGAGGTGTAGCCAAGGGGCTCAACCTCCTTGCCGCAATGTCCGCAAACAAAGCCGTTATCGTTTTTGGTAAATCTTCTCTGATCCATTATACCAGCTTAAACTCCGTGCCGTCCTTAGTGTCCTTGATAGCAACGCCCATTGCTGTCAATTCGCCTCGGATCTCGTCTGCTCTTGCATAGTCCTTAGCCTTCTTAGCCTCAAGACGCTCTGCAATGAGAGCCTCGATTTTTGAAAGAAGCTCGGGATCAATATTGGACATAGCGTTTGCCTCTCTTACCTTTGCAGCTGCAGAAAGGAGGTTAAGGCCCATAACGTAGTCGATCTTATCAAGAGCTGCAAGCTTATCTGCATCAGAAGCGTCTGTCTTAAGGATATCGTAGATTGCAGTTACAGCAAGAGATGTGTTCATATCGTTATCCATTGCTTCGCCAAAGCCGCGGCAAAGCTCTGCTACGTTTGCTTCATTTGCCTCGCCGGGTGTAAGCTGAGCGATTCTTGCGATCAGCTTATCATACGCGATCTTAGCGTTGTCAAGATTCTCATAGGAGAACACAAGGCTCTTTCTGTAGTGAGACTGGAGGCAGAAGAAGCGATAAACGATGGGATCGTATCCCTTGGACTCAAGAAGAGAAACTGTGAGGAATTCTCCCTTGGACTTACTCATCTTACCGCTGTTTGTGTTAAGATGAAGAACGTGGAACCAATAGTTGCACCACTTATGGCCAACAAACGCTTCGCTCTGCGCGATCTCGTTTGTGTGGTGGGGGAATGCATTATCGATACCGCCGCAGTGGATATCAAGATATTCACCGAGATGCTTCATGGAAATGCAGGAGCACTCAATATGCCAGCCGGGATAGCCAACGCCCCAGGGGCTGTTCCATTTAAGCTCCTGATCGTCAAACTTACTCTTTGTAAACCAAAGAACGAAGTCTGCCTTATTCTTCTTGTTTTCGTCCTTCTCAACGCCCTCGCGAACGCCGTCCTGAAGGTCTTCCTCTTCAAAATTGTGGAATGCGTAGTAGTTATCAAGCTTGGAAGTATCAAAATAGATATTTCCGCCTGCCTCGTAAGCATAGCCCTTTTCAAGAAGGCCCTTGATGACCTTGATAAATTCGCCGATGCACTTTGTAGCAGGCTCAACTACGTCGGGACGCTTGATATTCAGCTTACGGCAATCCTCAAAAAATGCATCCGTATAGAACTTTGCGATCTCAAGAACTGTTTTGTTTTCTCTTTTTGCGCCCTTGAGCATCTTATCCTCGCCCTCGTCGGCATCGCTTGTGAGATGTCCAACGTCGGTGATGTTCATAACGCGCTTAACGTCATAGCCAACGTAGCGCAGATACTTTTCAAGAACGTCCTCCATAATATAAGAACGGAGATTTCCGATATGAGCGAAGTGATAAACTGTGGGGCCGCAGGTGTACATAGACACCTTGCCGGGCTCATGGGGGACAAACTCCTCTTTTTCGTGACTGAGTGAATTATACAATTTCATTTTGCTTTTCTCCTTCTTCTTCATAAACCGGCTCTGACATAAAGAAATATGCTATAAACAGAAGCACAAAGCCGATCGAAAGCACAAACAGCATCCAATTTACAAGAACCGAGTTCATATCTATAAACTCATAAAGGAAGCTGGTTGAATTAAAGCCTGCGTGCAGGAATATGCACGGCCAAAGGCTGTTATATTTTTCATAGATCAGCACCATAATGATGCCAAGCACCGCCGCATATGCAACCTGATGCGCGCCACCGCTGTGGGCAAAGCCAAACCAAAGGGCAGAAAGCAGCATTGCCGCCGCTTTAGGCATTGCCTTTTTCATTCTCGTATAGATAAGACCTCTGAAAAGGATCTCTTCCAGTACGGGAGTCACCACCGCAGTTGCAAAAAAGACCGATGTGGTTGAGGCATTGCCAAACATATAGTTATATACCTCCTCCGATTCGATCGCCTTCTCAGCAATGGAGGGGATAGCTACGCTTACAAATCCAATAATAAAAACCACAAGCACCTGAAGCGCCACGCCGAACAAAAAGGACGCGGGAACAGACAGAAGCTCTGTTTTTCTCAATCCGATCTCACCTGCAAAGCTCTTTTTTCTGAAAAAGTATATAAGCATATAGACCGTTATGAGAACCAGATAGGATGCTATCATAGCATAGGCATAGTTTTCGGAAAAGACACCCCAATATCTGTCGGAAAGCTGCATATAGCCCGAAGGGTCATAAAGCTCCTCTCCAACAAGCTGGGCGTCAATAATGCCTGAATAGATGGCCTGCATCACTGCAACAACGCCATAGAAAAGAGCATAAAAGCCTGCTCCCTTCAAAAGCGCAAGAGCTACGGCACCTGCCTTGGAAGCTTTTCTTTTTTCTTGAATGCTATTTCCGCAAAAGGTACAGAATTGCTGATTTCCAAACTGCAAGGGATTTCCGCAATATTTGCAGTACATATTTTTCTCCTTTATTTGCCCTCAAGCTCTTTGATCTTAGCTTCCAGCTCACGCATCTTATGCTGAATAGCGCAAATCTCCTGAGAAACGGGGTCGGGAATATGAACCTGGTCCAGATCGACCTCGGTTTTCTTGCCTGCCACTCTTACAACGTGAGCAGGAATACCAACCGCTGTTGCATTTTCGGGAACGGGACCGAGAACAACGGCGCCTGCCGCGATCTTTGCTCCGTCACCAACTGTGAAGTTTCCAAGTACCTTTGCGCCTGCTCCCACCATAACGTTGTTTCCAAGTGTGGGGTGACGCTTACCTGTGTCTTTACCTGTACCGCCGAGAGTTACGCCCTGATAGAGAGTACAGTTATCACCGATGATGGTCGTTTCACCGATAACAACTCCGCTGCCGTGGTCAATAAAAAGTCCCTCTCCGATGGTTGCGCCGGGGTGGATCTCAATGCCTGTTAAAAATCTTGCCACCTGAGAAATGAAGCGAGCTGTTGTGTACATCTTTTTCTTATAGAATTTATTGGAAACTCTATAAGCCATAATAGCGTGAAGACCTGAATAAAGAAGCGCCGCCTCAGCGCGGCTCTTAACCGCAGGGTCTCTCTGGCAGATAGCATCAATATCCTTTTTTATATCATCCGCGAAGGTGATAACGCTCTCGGGCAGATTTCCCGCCGCCTTTGTGAGAGTCTTTTCCACCTCGTCGCGATTCAATTCGATCTTAAATTTCATTTTGCCTCCTTCTCTTCTTTTAAAGAAGGTTTGGGATTAGATTGGTAATATAAGAATAACGCTTCAGCCTCATTCTTAACAAAGACGTTTTCGTTTTATTCGTTTGTTTCGTCCGTCTCCGCCTCGGGAGCCGCTACGTCCTCGGAGGGTGCTTCTATATTCTCGTCTGTGCGAACGATAACACCGTCCTCAAAATATCCGTCTCTGTAAATACGTCCGTCGGGCCACTGATAAGTTCCAACACCCCACATAGTATTATTTTTAAACTCGCCCGTATACTTTTCGCCGTTTGCCCATACGTAGACGCCCTGGCCGCTTCTTACGTCGTTTTCAAAGCTACCCTCGTATTTATCGCCGTTGGCGTATATATAAACGCCCTCGCCGTGCTTTTTATCAGCAACGTAGGTGCCCTCATAGGAAGAGCCGTCTGCCCACTGCATCTTGCCCTGCCCCTCTTTTCTGTCGGAAACGTAGGTTCCCTCGTAATAAGAGCCGTCACTTAAAGTATATTTGCCCTGACCGTCCTTAAGTCCCTTTTTAAAGGTTCCTTCGTAAACGTCACCGTTGGCATAGGTGAGCTTTCCTTCGCCCGTTGCTTCGTCGGCTACAAACTCGCCCTCGTAAACTCTTCCGTCAGCAAAGGTGAGCTTTCCCTTTCCGTGGCGCACAAGGTCCTGCATCTGGCCCTCGTAAACGTCGCCGTTTGAATACTCAACGATACCTGTTTCCGTATTAACGCGGGCTGAAAGGCCTGCCTTGGAGCTGCCCTTGCCGCTGAAGGTCATTCTGCCGCTCTTGGGCTGACCGTGAATATCAACCGTTCCAACAAAGGTTACGGAATATCCGTCCTTAAAATTGTATCTGGTATATCTGAAGCCTGCAAGATACAAAACGCCCATTACAAGTGCAATAGCCAGTGAAAGACACACCAGCATCACGATCAGATTGGTTTTTGCGCTGAAGCCGCTTTTCAATTTTCTCTTTTTAGGTGTTTTCTTTTCGCTCACTTTTTTCGCGTTCCTTTCATTGTACCCTGCAGATATTATCCGTTAAAGCTTTTTATAAAGAGTTATAACGGAATCTACAAGCTCAAGAATATAAGGGATGCATCTGATAGCAACCACTGCCACGATAAATGCGGCAACGATGCCGATAACTACCGCTCGAAGAGATGTTCCCTTTTCTGTATATCGAAGCTCTGCCTGAATTCGCTTTTCCTCGAGAATATAGAATTTTGCCTTTGCGGCATCATACTTTTTCTTTCTCTCAATACTGAAAACGCGGCGAGCTCCGCGAATAAATGCGCTCTCCTGCGCCTGCTCTGTTTCGCATTCCTCAGGATTTGCCACCTTTACGTATTTCGTAAGAGCGCCATCGTAAAAAACAGCGCGGCGGCGTAAAAATCCTGCCTTGATGCCTGCATCAGCAAAGGAAAGAGCGGTTTCAGGCGCGTTTGCTCCCTTTTTAACAAGGGAGCGAACAACTGCGCCAAGATAGTTTTTATTATAATACGAAAGAATTCCCGCAATAACGAATCCCGCAAATATGCCCCAGATGATGATGGGCAAGGTTGTAACGGGATTGTCAAAGGTGAAATTTTCGTAGAAAGCTGCAAGAGTTACAGTCATAGTATAACTCAGTCGCGGCGAAGAACGTCAACGCCCAGGTACTTACGAAGAACGTCGGGAACGTTTACGCTGCCGTCAGCATTCTGGTTCTGCTCAACGATTGCAGGAAGGATACGGCTTGTTGCAAGACCGGAGCCGTTAAGTGTGTGAACGAACTCTGTCTTATTGGAGCCATCTCTCTTGAAGCGGATGGAGCCGCGGCGAGCCTGATAGTCGCGCGCGTTGGAAACGGAAGAAACTTCCTTATAGCCATCCATAGAGGGAATATGGATCTCAACGTCGTATGTTCTTGCCATGGATGCAGAGCAGTCTGCAGCTGCAAGCTTAACAGTTCTGAAATGGAAGCCGAGGCCCTTAACAAGAGCTTCTGCCTTGCCTACAAGCTCCTCGAATGCCGCATCGGAATCCTCGGGCTTTGTATACTGAACCATTTCAACCTTGTTGAACTGGTGACCTCTTACCATACCTCTTTCGTCTGCACGGTAGGAGCCTGCCTCGCGACGGAAGCAAGGTGTGTAGGAAATATACTTACGGGGCAGGTCTGCCTCTGTAAGGATCTCATCACGGTGGAGAGAAACAAGAGCTGTTTCAGCTGTGGGAAGCATAAAGAGACGGCGCTCGTCTTCCTTTTCTCTTTCAAGCCAGTAAACCTCGTCTCTGAACTTGGGGAACTGACCTGCTGTCTGTCCGCACTCGTAGCCGAGCATATGGGGAACGAGAACAAGCTCGTAGCCGTCTGCAAGGTGAGTATCAATAAAGTAGTTAAGAAGCGCCCATTCAAGACGTGCGCCCATGCCGCGATAGATCCAGAAGCCGTTACCGGAGAGCTTTGTACCTCTCTTATAGTCGATAAGACCGAGGTCTGTACAAATATCAACGTGGTTCTTGGGCTCGAAATCAAATGTGTGGGGATCGCCGAAATAACGGATAGGCTCATTGTTTTCCTTACCGCCGGGCTTAAGGTCTGTATCGGGAAGGTTGGGGAGACCGAGCATAAGCTCGTTATACTCTGTTTCGATCTCAGCGATCTTAGCATCGTTTGCCTTGATATCAGCTGCAGGCTCCTTCATCTTTGCGAATACGGGAGCAACGCCAGCGCCCTCCTTCTTAAGACGGGGAATATCCTTATTAACCTTGTTCTGCTCAGCCTTTTTAGCCTCGTTTTCGGAAATCATAGCGCGGCGCTGTGAGTCAAGCTCAACGATGCGTTCCACCTCACTTCTTGCTTCCTTGCCCTTAGCTGCAAGACGGGCAATAACGTCTTCTGTATTTTCTCTGATAAGCTTAATGTCTAACATTTTGGTTTACTCCTAAATTTATACTGAACTAACTAATATATATTTTATCAAGCTTTTTTGAAAAGCTTGCAGGGTGGAGGGACAGCGTCCCCCTCGTGCACCGCAGTGCACAAAACACCTATTGCACATCGGAGATCCAAGAGGGTACCTCTTGGCGCCTTCCGCAGAAGGCGTTCTCCCGACCTTACTCCGCTGTGATATCCTTACCGCAGAGGATGGAAAGCAGACTTTCAAGGTCGCCCTCTCCGCCGTATTCAATGGAGACGGTCTTTCTCTGACCCTTAGTCTGGATCTTACAGTATCTGCCTGTGAGTCCTGTTACCTTCTTTTCAAGCTCGGCAACGTAGTCCACCTTAACAGGGACGATCTCATCCTCGTCTTCTGTCTTTTCAGGCTTATTGGCGCGGCGAACGAGAGCCTCTGCCTCACGAACTGAAAGATTGTTGTTGATGATCTTT
>JAZQVW010000095.1:0-2863 GCA_045632025.1 Candidatus Avispirillum sp.
AGCGGAAGAACGCTCTCTTATCTTACAGAGTATCTCAAGATCAACGGTGCAAGAAGCGTTAAAACAGTTTCTCTCCTTGATAAGCCCTCTCGCCGCGAGGTTGATTTCACTCCCGACTACAGAGGCATGATCGTGCCCGACGAGTTTGTTGTAGGCTATGGTCTTGACTATGATGAAAAATATCGCACACTGCCTTACGTGGGCATTCTTAAGCCTGAAATCTATACTAAATAATTCTACCAAATCCCAAGGAGGAGCGCTGTGAAGAAAAGCGGCTTTAAGGTAGTCATTTGGTACGTTCTGGTGATAGCAGTGGTAATTGTTGCGATTGCGGCAATGAGCACAAGAATGGAAACCAAAACGTATACCTATGGCGAGATCATACAGTATTTTGAAAACGAGCAGGTTCGTGAGTTCACGGGCGACTATAATAAGGATAAGCTTGTCCTTAAGATAGAGGTCACAGAAGAAGACGGCAAAACAAAGGAATCCGTTATTGAGTATTCCGTTGCCGATATGGAGGCCTTCCGCCGTGAAACTGATGCTCTTGTTCGCGAGCAGTATTCCAAGGGAATAATCGAGAAATACGATTACACTCCCTACGTTGCAATGCCCTGGTGGGTTTCCTTCCTGCCTTCATTCCTCATGATAGTTATCGTTATCGGCGTAACATATTTCATGATGACACAGGCTATGGGCGGCAAAAACGGCAAGATCGGAAGCTTTGGCCGTGCAAAAACAAAGCTTACACACGACGATAAAAACAAGGTATATTTCCGCGACGTTGCAGGCGCTGACGAAGAAAAGGCAGAGCTTGAGGAGATCGTTGAATTCCTTCGCGACCCCTCCAAGTTCACAAAGCTTGGCGCAAAGATTCCCCACGGCGTTCTGCTGATGGGCCCTCCCGGAACGGGTAAAACACTCCTTGCAAAGGCTGTTGCAGGCGAGGCGGGCGTTCCCTTCTATTCAATCTCCGGCTCCGACTTTGTTGAAATGTACGTAGGTGTGGGCGCATCCCGCGTTCGCGACCTCTTTGAAACAGCAAGAAAGAATCCTGCATCCATCGTCTTCATCGACGAGATCGACGCAGTTGGTCGCCAGAGAGGCACAGGCCTTGGCGGCGGACACGACGAAAGAGAGCAGACGTTAAACCAGCTGCTTGTTGAAATGGACGGCTTCGGCTCATCCGAGGGCATCATCGTAATTGCGGCAACAAACCGCCCCGACGTTCTTGACCCCGCACTTCTCAGACCCGGTCGTTTCGACAGACAGATCACAGTAAGCCAGCCCGATATTAAGGGCAGAGAAGAAATTCTCCGCGTTCACGCAAGAAATAAGCCCCTTGAAAATGAGGTTGACCTTGCAACTGTTGCAAAGGGAACCTCAGGATTTACAGGAGCAGACCTTGCAAACCTCCTTAACGAGGCGGCGCTTATTGCAGCAAGAAAGAATAAGTCTCTTATCGGGCAGGACGATATTCAGGAGGCCTTCACAAAGATCATCGCAGGTCCTCAGAAGAAGTCCATGCATATCAAGGAATCTGAAAAGGTTAAAACTGCTTATCACGAGGCAGGCCACGCAGTTCTTTCCTATGCGCTTCCCCTTATGGACCCCGTTCACCAGATTTCAATCATCCCCTCCGGTATGGCTCTCGGTTATACGCTTAATATTCCTGCTGAGGATAAGTACAGCGTATACAGAAATGAGCTTAAGCAGAAGATCTCCATGCTCCTTGGCGGTCGCGTAGCAGAGCAGATCATCTTTGATGACTACTCAGGCGGCGCATCCAACGATATCCAGAGAGCAACAGAGATCGCGAGAAAGATGGTTATGCAGCTTGGTATGAGTGAGCTTGGACCTATTCTTTACGGCAGCGGACATAGCGAGAGCGAGGTATTCCTGGGCCGCGACTTCGGTAGCAGCAGAAACTTCTCCGAGGACGTTGCAGCAAAGATCGACGAGCAGATCAATAAGATCATCACAGAGTCATATGATGAGGCTAAGCGTATTCTCACAGAGAATATAGAAAAGCTCCACTTCATCGCAAAGTTCCTTGTTAAGAACGAGGTTATGGACGGCGAGCAGTTTGCACGTGCTATGGGCGAGGAAGAGGTAAGCTTTGAGGAGCTTGAAGCGATGGTTGAAGAAAAGCGCCGTCGTAGCAACGACGAAAACGAGGCTCGTAAGCGTCAGATCGAGGAAAACGAAAGACGCCGCGAGGAAGAGCGCCGCGCAGCTGAGGAAAAGGCTCGCGAGGAAGCAGCAGCTTCTCAGCAGCCCTCCGATAGCGATCAGCTCCCTCACTAAATAAAAACAAAAATCTTGCAGAGAGATCTGCAAGATTTTTTTGTTGCCGTTTTGTGGTGACCGCTAAATGATATTTGATATTTGTAGGGACCGACGTCCTCGGCGGTCCGAAAATAAACAAATCTGAATTATAACATTTGATAGGTTTTATTTATCAATTTTAACTAATTCAAACCCATCGTTTGCGGACCGCCGGGGACGTGGGTCCCTACGGAGTCAATCCGCTAAACGACAATTTATAGGTCCAAACAAAATTTACCCTTACCCCTTGATTCCGCCAACAGTCAAGCCTTCTGTCAGCTTTTTCTGAACGAGGATATAAATAATAAGCGTGGGAAGCATAACGATAACGAGACCTGCATACATTCTGCCATATTGAGCCGCGGCATTCTGCGCCTTCATAAGATTCATCAGACCGACGGGAAGAGTCTTTGAGGAATCATTTGTCATAAAGGTCAGGGCGATGATGTATTCGTTCCAGAAGGACAGAAAGTTAAAGAGAATAACGGTTATAATGCTTGGCCGAGCCATTGGAACTATAATTGATACCATAGTC